>NZ_NHPE01000119.1:0-34252 GCF_002252895.1 Halorubrum sp. Eb13
TCATCGGATTCAACAAAGCAATATATACTATTTGTGGCACAGTTTGCACTGCGCATCCCACACAGCGACCGTATCATGATGTGGATGATAAAATACGTTACAATTTTCGCCTTCCAATCGCTATATATTAGAATATATTACTATTAATTGGGATTCTTGTAGCTTGCGCACCGTCTTAGTATAATGCAATCAGCCGTACTTCTCAGGTGTCCAATGTGTAACGCTATTCACGCACTCGAAGGCCAACGAAACGAGTATTCAAAACAGGACCTGTACTCTCGTGTGAAGACTCATCTACGCGGCCACAACCTCAATGAACCCAAAATGGCGATTCGAAAGTACGGGATCGTTTCTGACGCCGTCGAAGTAGTCGTTTCTTCAGAGAACCGTCATCAACTTCCAATCGAGGCGTGGCAAAAACGTGACGACACGTGGCTCCCTGATGGTGTCCTATCCGACGGAGATACGTCTCCCACAGCGTCCGAATCGTTAGTTGAAGTCTCGTCTCACTGAGCAAATATGGGAGAGCAACCTATCGCAACGAAGCAAATCTGAAACATGAGTATTGATTATCTGTACATAGAGGTCCTCCCCACTGACTCAGAGATGGTAGGGCGCTTCCAATTGTGTATATTCAGAAGTCAGTCTGAAATATCGACTCCCCCTTGCCTATGATTCAATGACCGACAAAGACCTCACCGATCCCGAGTATTACCTCAACAGGGAACTCTCCGAGCTGGCGTTTCAAGAGCGGGTTCTCCGAGAGGGAATGGACGATCGGAATTTGCCGCTTGAACGACTCCGATTTCTCGCGTTCTTTACGAAGAACACTGACGAGTTCTTCATGAAGCGCGTTGGTGGACTCAAACAGCAGATCGATGCCGGTGTGACTGAGACAACACCGGATGGGCGGACACCAAAAGAGCAGTGGGTTGAAGTACTCGATACTGCACGCCCGCTCTTTCGACAGCAGTCAGAATACTGGCAATCTGTTCTCAAACCGACGCTTGCTGACGAAGGGATCGAGATCTGTACGCCCAATGAACTTCCCACAGAGTCACGAGAACAGCTACGGACGTACTTCGAAGAGTCTATTTTGCCGACGCTGACGCCACTCGCGTTCGATCCGGCTCACCCGTTCCCGTTCATCTCGAATCTTTCGCTTTCGCTCGCTGTACTCTCGTCGAATGGGAGTGACGAGCCGACCTTCACCCGAATTAAAATCCCTCCGAACCAACCTCGTTTGATCACTGTTTCTGGCGAGGCTGACAGGTATGTTCTCATCGAAGATCTTATTGAATGTAATCTCGATTTATTACTCCCGGATATCGATATTCGTGACGTATCGAAATTTAAAGTGACTCGAAACGCCGAGGTGCGTCGCAATGAGGAAGTTGCTGAAGACCTCATCGATATGGTTGAGGAGGTTATCGAACAGCGACGCTTCGCAACAATTGTTCGTCTAGAGGTTGACGCCGATATGCCCGAGGGGTCGCTGGCGATTCTCAAAGATCAGCTTGGGGTAGACGACCGAGAAGTGTTTCATCGGAAGGGGCCAATCGATTACGAGGACTTCTTCGAGCTTATTGATCTCGATCGTCCTGATCTTAAGCCCCCGTCGTGGTCACCCAAGCCGCATCCTCGATTGGGCTCAATAACGGGTGATACCGGTGACGAGACGACGAGTATCTTCGATGAAATCAAAAAGGGAGACATCCTCGCCCACCACCCGTATCACTCGTTCGAGGGGACGGTTCAGCGGTTCCTCAACGCGGCGGCAACCGATCCCAATGTACTCGCCGTGAAAGCGGCGATTTATCGAACGGCGAGCGATTCGAAGGTCATTCAAAGCCTCATCAATGCCGCCGAAAACGGCAAGCAGGTGGCAGTGATGGTCGAACTCAAGGCTCGATTCGACGAGAAGAATAATCTCGAATGGGTCCGGCAACTCGAAGAAGAGGGCATTCACGTTGCCTACGGGACTGTGGGATTGAAGACTCACACGAAGACGGCGCTTGTCGTCCGTCAAGAGGATAATGGCGTGCAACTCTACTCACACATCGGCACCGGGAATTACCATTCAGGGACTGCGAAGGGGTATTCTGATTTGGGGCTATTGACAGCGGACCGAGACATCGGGTTTGACCTCACGAAAGTATTCAACTTCTTTACCGGACCGACACTCGATGATCGCTTCCGGAAGCTCCTGATCGCGCCCGTGACGATGCGTGAGCGGTTCACTGAGATGGTCAGACGGGAGGCCGATCATGCTCGTGCCGGTCGACAGGCGCGAATTGTAGTCAAAGTAAATGGCCTTGAAGACCCGTCGATGGTCGAGGAACTCTATCGTGCGTCGATGGCTGGTGTCGAAATCGACCTCATCGTCCGAGATATTTGTCGACTTCGTCCCGGTATCGATGGACTGAGTGAGAACGTCACCGTCCATTCGATTGTTGGTCGATTCCTCGAACACGCTCGGATATTTTACTTCGAGAACGGCGGCAGCCCCGAGTGGTACATCGGGTCCGCTGATTGGATGACCCGCAATCTCGACTATCGAGTTGAGGCCGTCACTCCCGTCGAAGACATAGAGCTGCGTAGACAGCTCCGATTCATTTTGGAGGCGTCGGTAACAGATAACCGCCGTCGATGGGTGATGCAAAGCGACGGACGCTACGAACAGGTCTCTTCGGATGATGAACCGGTCCGAGACATCCAAGAGATACTGATGGCGGCCACGGAAGCGGCCGTTGACCGCGGATACGGCTTGGGAATGGTCGTCGATACGGAGCTCATTGATTCAGAGCTGCTGGTCGAAGATGTCGAAGGCGGCGGGGCAGATTCCGGGTTCGAGGGATCAAACGGAGACGATCCTGATGCTGAGGAGAAACAGGCTGATCCGGACGGGGGAGAGATATCTGTGTTCGACGCACACGCCGACCGCTGGTATCGCCCCGACAGCGAGACGTACGACTGGGCGGTTCGAACGAGCGACGGTGAACGCCGATATTTCAAGACACGTGACGGAGCGCGGAAGCGGCTTCAGGCCGAATACGAGTAACCTTGCGTCAGGAACGGCGGCTGATTAACTCGTAGGTGTTCTTGTCAAGCGACAATCCTCGGTGCGAGTAGGCGAGAGCGGTTAGGCCGGATCAACGACCTTCGAACTGGCGCGTTCCTGGTGTGTCTTCGCATCCATGGTGAGGAATTCGTCGTTCCGGTAGTCGTACGCGGTGAGTGTACCGCCGTAAACGCAGCCGGTATCGAGAGCGACGGCGTGTTCACGCTCTACCGGATGGTCATGGACGGTGTGGCCGAAAAAGACGCGGTGGGGTCCGTCGTACTCATCGTACCAGAACGGACCGTTATACCCGTCACCGTGAGGGGAACGCATTGTCAACAGCTCTTCGACGGTATGGTCTGCAAGTGACCGTTGGGGATCGATCCCGCCGTGTACGACGAGCACGTCCTCGAACGAAATGGCGACCGGAAGTGATTCGAAATACTCGCGGTCGCCGTCGCGGAGCCAATCCGGATCCTTATCACCGCGCACGATTTTCTGCTCGTTGTTTCCGCGGACGCTGACGAGACGCGGGTCCTCTCGGACGAGATCAATAACACCAGGGCTGTCCGGCCCTTTTCTCACAAGGTCACCGACGAAGACGACAAGATCGTCGTCATCCAATTCAAGCTCTGTAAGGAGTCGATCGAGAATTTCTCGGCTTCCGTGAACATCCCCGACAATGTAAATCTCTCCGTAGTTGTCGGTCTCGAACCGGTCGTGTTGTGCTTCAACGTCGGTAGCGAACTGAGGCTTTGTGTTCATGTGGTCAGGTCTAGAGCCGAAGCAGTTAGCCCGGGAATCAAACTTCAAGCTTTACTATTACCCACCCGAATTAATCAGTTTGTAATAGTAGACTATACCCCTATGTAGTTCTTGGTGAGGTGTCATACTCTTCCGTGGTATCCGGTGTCGCTTTGGGCGGGAGGTACAGAGAGACCGCGTTTCCTCCTGACGCTCGCGTCCTGAACGAGACCTCGCCGCCGAGAGATTCAATACACCACTTCATGACGAACAGTCCAATTCCGGATCCGTGAGACGTGTTCGTGGTCTCAGTTGGTGCGAAGAGTACCTCGAGCTCTTCATCTGAAATCGTCGAGTTTGTATCCTTGATACAGATCTCGACGCGACCGGTGTTCGGTGATGGCCCAACGTTTATCTCCACGACTGGTGTATCGTCGTTGCTATGGATGATCGCGTTCTCAACCGCATGTGTGAGTGCGTAACCGAACGCGTCATTAATATCAATCCACATCCTCTCACGTTCGTTAGTCGAGATCTCCGCGGCAGGATAGTCTGTACTAATTTGGGTTGTGATAGCTCGAACACCGACTATTGCAGGACGACGAGTACATTCTGTATATGAATCTGTCACTGCCTGCTCAATCTCTTTAACCGACTCAGCCATGTTACCAAGGTTCTCACCTCGTAACCGAATCGTTTCAATAATATCTTTTACATCTTTTATTTCGGCATGTTCCGTGAGCTGATTCGTGTACCCCAAAATGATCGCGGCCTCGTTTCGAAGATTGTGTCGAAGAATACGCCAGAATAACTCTGCTCGGTGATGCGTCTCGTAGTAGTCTGTGATATCTCGTATTTTAACGTGGACGCAGTTTTCCCTCCCAGAGCGTTGTTGTGTCATAAACAGTTGAACCCAGATGAGTTCGCCATCCTCTCGTTTGACTCGCCAGGTAAACTGCTGTGACTGTCCGTTAGCACTTTCACGAAGTCGGTCGTGAAATTCAGATTCCGAGTGCGGGTACGTGTTTGCGGTGTATTCTGCCACGGAAAGGTGACGTAACTTTTCCACGTTGTATCCGAGTATCTGTTCTAGCCGCTCGTTCGTATCTAGAATGGTTCCTGTCTCCGGGTCATAGACTGCGACACCGATGTGGAGCGTATCATATTCGGACGGCAGTTCAAAACGCTTCTTCGAAGACATATTACGGATTGTACGAACCTACTACCCCGCTTTGTTGTTACTATGAGGAGTATATATTTCTCCGGTTGACTGTCTACTAATTCTTATACCTATTATAAGAATTCAACCGCTCTTCGGTGTTAACACCACTTGAGCAACACGTGACTCCCGATATCGATCGGAGACCGATCAACGAAGATACCGATGAAAGAACAGCATTTGAGGCCGGTTACAGTAATTTAACTCACCAGTTCGATAGGCGAGCTTCGGGTTCAGACCGAGTTACCGTGTTCCCCGCAGACGCGACGGATGACACCAAAATGTCGACGTGGATGACTGTCAATGTCGGGTGTGTGAAAAAGCTCGAATGTCTCCGATAGAAATTCACGCGGTACCGAGGAATACAACTTTCAACGGTGAATTAAACCGATCCCGGGGGGACGCACCGGATGAGTCGCTTGCGTTACTGAGAGGTGAAAATGGAGACTTCTTTTTGTGGTTATGAGGCGGCGGAAGTTTCTCAAAGGAGTATTTGATCAAGCCACGCTCGGCGCAGCCGTCTCCATAATTATCGGTCTATTTGAGGTGTGGTGCCCAGGTGTCTGGTCGTACCTAAGTACGGATACGCGTCCAACATCAATCACCACGGAGAGTAACATATCTCGAATAACCAATGATAACAGATACATATTGACATATAATTGGAGCGATCAGTCTAACTGGCGGTGGCGTTCAGAGTTTTCTATCAAGCAGTCCGTATACGCCGAGGCAGACGAGCAGTCTCATGGATATTTTAGTGCGTACGAGGACGCAAAAACGAGCCGACACGTCGAACGGCTGACGGAACGGTTTGCTACCACTACCCTCGTGGAGGGAAACCCTGACCAGCCGCTTTCTGAATCAGCACGTTTTGAACGAGCACTCGGATTTGTACACTCGCTCGAATACATGACAGATATTATACAAAAGGGGTCCCAGAGTATATCCGACCTGCCGAAGAGACGCTGGTCGATGGAGGTGGCGATTGTGAGGATTTGACATATCTATTGGCAGGGATTCTTTCACAGCCGTCGTTTGGATACCGAACTGCGATGGTACTACTTCCCGGACATATGCTTGTGGGTGTGCATAAAAACGACCTCCCAGTTGCGTATCCCGGAGCACCTACACTCCCAGGAGACGAGTACGTGGCGATCGAAAGCGTCCGCCCTCAACCGGTTGGAGTCTACCGAGATGAGCCTGTGTTAGCCATTTATAACGATGGGTTTGAGTATGTCGATCGATCGGCAGTCATCGATACCACTACAAAATTCTTCCAAGACCCAACAGAATTTCAAACGGTCGCGGATCTTCGTATATAAATTATAGTAGATGACATTGTTCGAATCATTTGTTGACCACCGATTCAAAGACTATGCTACACACACATGCATGCCCGTCACTATTTGATTATCAAGGGTCTGGGTCGTACTCGTGAGTCGCCTCCCAATAGGCACCAATACGGGTGACTAACTGATCGGGATGTTCTGCAAAAAGCCGCTCGCCTAAGGGCCGACCTTGCCGATGGTATTCAGACCGCTTTGCGGTACTGATCTCGTTCAATATCTCTCTGATTTCCGGTGTAAACAGTTCTTCCTCATTCATTACTATGGCGAATTCAGCGAGATCGTTTTCATAGCCGATGATATCAGATAGTTCTTTGAGCTCTGTTCGCCGGCTTTTTATCGGTCCAACCCATACTCGCCGGAGCAATCTACAGTGGTAGCGATGGTATTTGATTCGCTTGCGCCATTCGTGAAAATGCTCGAACTCCGGATCGTCGTACGCCTCTTGCATTCGGTTACGAGCCCGTTTGTACGACTTGCGTAATCCACCAGCTACCGAGTCGAACCCCTCTGTTGCGATGGGGAGATCAGACACTCGCTTTCGTCCGTCGACCAAGTCCGCACGAACCTCACTCAACCGTCGTTCCACATTTTGCTCGGCAGCTATCGTATCACGACGGGTAACTAGTGTTGTCCGAATATCACTGAGCGTCGCGTCATCTAAGGCATCACGCGCTTCAATCGCAGGTTCGAGGTGGTTATCGAATGTTTCGATGGCAGCGTGGGCATCGCGGATGGCGGAAATGCGTCTCGCGGCATCCCGGTAGTGGACATTCTCCCGTTTGTATGTCGGTAAGACCGGACGGACAAGACGAACAGCCGCTCGTATCTCTTTACAACGCTTACGAACCTCATGGACCGTCTCATGGGTATCTGTATCACTGTCTATATGCTCAATACCCCGTTGTACTTTTGTGTCGATAATGCGCTTGATCCCATCTGAAACGAGCTCATCGGGTTGCAGCGTGTAGTTCATGTGTGGTTTGGGTTAGGTTCAATTTCCTCCGAAATTTCTCTAAGGGCCTTTGCGACGGCTTCGACTTCGAGAGTAGATCCGAAGGACTCGAACTCATCAAGTGCGGTATCCGACCAGTTCACTGTGGCTTTTTGTTCTTCAATAAATCCTTCGAGGAAAACGGCGGCGCGGTAGGCCTCTTGAGGATTTGGATCAGGAGGAATATCTGATGGGACAATTGAGTTGAGATCGTTCTGGTACTCTCGAATCTCAAACTTCCACTCGCCCGAAGCGTCGCAGAGCGAATCATAGCGCTTCTCGTAGGTGGGGGTGTCTGATGTACGTTTCATCTTCATGTAATTATATAGCAGTATGATATACAATGTATTCTTCGGTTGAGCCAGGGCTACTGAAGATCTCCTGTATATTCAGGAGATAGTTTTGGCGTGTTTCAGACAGAACAACAGCCAATTCGGTAGTTGCCTCCCCCCTACTGACCGGAATCAGGTCAAAATCGAATGGCTGAGAAGCAAGTCACCAGCACCCCAAGAAGATAACACTCGTGTCTCAATAGCAGCCCCGCCGAGTACCAGCACCCCATAAACGTGGAAACTGACTTTTAGAGATGCGGCACGATCGTGTGTGAGGAGGCGTGACGAAGCATTTTGCAATATTTTATGTAAGGTGATCCCACGTCGACAAGCGCATATGACGGACGAAGACGACCCAAGCGGATTCAAAGAAGCGGAGGAGTATTTAGAGACGGCATCGATGGGACCAGCAAAAGAAAAAATCAAACTCGGAGAAGGGATATCTCCGACTCGAATTCTAATCGAAATCACCTACGTAACCGGGTCGGAGAAAGACGCAACTGGCAGTATCGAACTTGTCAACCTCTGTCGGCACGACGCCAGCGACGAGTATGATGAAGAGACACGGGAGCTCGATTATAGTGACTTAGAGAGAGACCTACAGTTGCGAGTCGATGCTTTAATCGATTATACCCGATTCGACACGTCCTCCTCTGAGTCAGAGGGTGAGTCTGACGCAGATGTACTGAAACGATATCACGGAAAAGGGGGCGAGTGAGATAGCCCGCGGGACAAGTGCGGGACCGGATGCGGAGCGGCGGACCCCTACGGGATTGCGTCCTCAGCGCGGACGCGAATGGTTGTATCGCATAACGCTACGCCGTGGATTACTTTTAAATAAACAGGGTGAGACACCCGCGATACAAGCAAAAGCACGGGATACGAAATGGCTATAAGCGAGCGCAAAATATGCGCACATGACGCGGTAGAGCCCTTGTGGTTGGCGATTAAGTGGCTCTGACCGCAAGAGTAAGCGCGGGTTGCCGAGCCAGGCCAAAGGCGTAGCGCTTAGGACGCTATCCCGTAGGGGTCCGCCGGTTCGAATCCGGTCCCGCGCATGCTTCTCCGAGCAGTTCGCGAGGAGAAGCATCACGACGAGGATTCGAACCCTGCAAGACGCAGCGCGAGCGAAGTGAGCGACCGTCTTGCTCCGGTTCGAATCCGGTCCCGCGCATGCTTCTCCGAGCAGTTCGCGAGGAGAAGCATCGCTATGAGGTGTGTCGGGGACGGGAACCAGGCCGAACGGAGCGACAACGGAACGAACGACCGCTTTGCTCCGGCCGAGGTCACCACTTGAGGGCGACTGTTCGAGAGGCGACGGAACCCCGCGACCGACGCCGGGAGCCCGCGCTCACCACACGCTGCCGCGGTACTCGAGAGACATGTGGTCGATCGTGTCCGGCGGGATTCCCATCTCCTCGAACATGGTACGGAAGACGGCGCGAACGGCCGCCTCCTCGAACGACCGGGACGCGCGCGTCTGCGCGTCGACCTCGACGCCGCCGTGGTAGTCGAGGTGAACGCGGTAGGTGTACCCGTCCGCTTCGTGCGTCACGGTCGCCCGGGAGAGCACGAAATCGACGCTCCCGAGCCGCCCGTCGCCAGCGTAGTACTCGCGCTCGTGCCAGCCGTCGCCGGGCGACGAGGTCGCGTTGACGGTCGCCGCGCTCGCCGTCAGCTCGTCGTACGTGGCTTCGAACGCCACCGGCTCGCCGACCTCGACGCTCGGGGTGCCGGCGCCCGGTTCGGCGGGATCGGTCGTCCTGATCTCGGTTTTGATCTCCTCGACGTACGCCTCCGCGGTGGGCTCGTCCATCTCGAACAGGAGCGTGAGGCGGTCGACGAGCCACTCGTCGGGCGGGAGGTCGTCGACCGTGAAGCCCCCGCGCGCGTCGTCCGCGAAGAGCGTCACGACGGTCGTCCCCTCGTCGGCGTAGAACGTCGCCCACAACCGCTTCGTCTCCGAGTGGTCGAACGTGACTCTGAACGCCTCGTACTCCGGGCCGAGCTCGGCGTCGAGCTCGTCGATGCCCTCGGGGTGGAAACCGCTGGACTCGACGCGCTCGACCGCGTAACCGGCGGCTCCGGCCCGCGCGAGCGCGTCCTCGTACGCGACGCCCGAGACGGTCACGCCGTCGGAGGAGTACGACGCCACGTCGGACCCGATCAGGACCCCGGCGAACACCGCGTACGCGGCGACGCCGACAACGACGACCCCGACGAGGGCGACCGCGACCCATCTCCATGCCTTCATACTGAATGACACTTCTCGCGAGGGTATAGCTGTGCCGTCGACACCGCCGGGACAGACGGTCTCCGCATCAGGTGCGGAGGTCGACCGCGGTTGCGACCGAGCTCCCGTCAACGCTTGCCGCCGACCGCGTCCCTGCACAAACGCGACCGCTATCGCGGAACGCCGACAGCGTTCGCCGTTGTGACCCGCGTTAAACCGATACGAGCAGATGAGCGGGTATGGACACTGAATTCGCGTACTGGGTCCCGAACGTCAGCGGCGGGCTGGTCGTGTCGGACTGGGAGACGGAGACGGACTGGACGTACGACTACAATCTCGACCTCGCCCGCACGGCGGAGGACGTCGGCTTCGACTACGCGCTCGCACAGGCGCGCTTCTTCGGCAGCTACGGCGCCGAAAAGCAGCTGGAGGCGCTGTCGATCGCCAACGCGCTCGCGGCGCAGACCGACGAGCTACACGTCATCGGCGCGGTGCATCCGGGGTTGTGGGAGCCCGGCCCGCTGGCGAACTTCATCGCCACCGCCGACCGCATCAGTAACGGCCGCTTCTCGATCAACGTCGTCTCCGGCTGGTTCAAAGGGGAGTTCACCGGGTTCGGTCAGCCGTGGCTCGCGCACGACGAGCGGTACGCCCGTTCGACCGAGTTCATCGAGGTGTTGCAGGCGCTGTGGACCGAAGACCGGGCGACCTACGACGGCCGATTCTACACGATCGGAAAGGACATCGACGGCTTCGAGGGCGCGCCGATGGAACCAAAGCCGGTCCAAGACCCGTACCCGCAGGTGTTCCAGGGCGGGAACTCGCAGGCGGCCCGGGAGATGGCCGCGAAGCACGCCGACGTGCTGTTCATCAACGGGGGAAGCCTCCAAGAGATCCGCGCCGTCATCGAGGACGTCGAGGAGTACGCCGCGGAGTTCGGCACGGAGCCGCCGCGGTTCGCCGCGAACGCGTTCGTCATCCAGCGGGACACCGAGTCCGAGGCCAAGGCGGTCCTCGAGGGGATCATCGAGAACGCCACCGACGAGGCGGTCGACGCGTTCAAACAGCAGGTGAAACAGGCCGGGCAGTCGTCGGCCGAGGGCGACGGGATGTGGTCGGACTCCGAGTTCGAGGACCTCGTCCAGTACAACGACGGGTTCAAGACCGGGCTCATCGGCACCGACGAGCAGATAATCGAGCGCGTCCGGAAGCTCGACGCGATCGGCGTCGACATCGTCCTCGCGGGCTTCCTCGACTTCGAGCCGGAGCTCGAACGCTTCGGCGAGACGATCATCCCGGCGATCGAGGCGGCCGACCCGCTCGATCCGGACGAGATCGAGGCGGTCGACGAGATCGAGGATGTCGGCGGCGCGAAGGTGGCGAAGTGATGGCCGAGCGAACGCTCCTCGGGATCGTCGGCAGCGTCTCCGCCGACTCCCGGACTCGGACCGCGGTCGAGGTCGCGCTGGACGCGGCGGCTGACACGCATGACGTCGACACCGCTGTCCTTCACCTCGCCGACTACGACCTCGCGACCGCCGACGGGCGCGGGATCGGCAACCACGAGGGGGACACCGCCGACGCGCTCGAACTGATCGTCGAGGCCGACGCGTACGTCGTCGGCACGCCCGTCTACCGCGGGTCGTACTCGGGCGCGCTGAAGAACCTCTTCGACATGGTGCCCCGCGGGGAGTGGCAGGGCGACGTCGCGCCCTTCGAGAACGCCGCGGTCGGGCTCGTCGCGACGGGCGCGACCGACCACCACTTCCTCGCGGTCGACCAGGAGCTCCGCCCGGCGTTCGCGTTCTTCGGCGCCCACACGGTCGGGGGCGCGACGTACGCGAGCGGCGACGACTTCGCGGACGGAGAGCTCGTCGACGGGGGGGTTGGCGACCGGCTCGCGACCCTCGGCGAGGCCACCGTCGAGCTGGCGGCGGCGATCGACGATGGCGACGCACTCGGGTCGCTCGGACCGGCGGTGTAGCGTCCCCGGGCCCTCGGCGTCACCAGGGTCCGCGAGATCACCGAGACGACGGCCGCGGCGCTCGTCGGATTCCTACGGCGCGGTGCTCGGTGCCAGTCAGAGTTATGTCGCCGCCGGCACGACCGCCGCGTATGACCACCGACGCCTCCGGGACGCTCGGCGACCGGTTCTGGCGGCGGCACTCGAACCCCAAGAGCGGCTGGACGCGCGTCCCGCTGGGTCCGGTCATCGTGTACGCCGTCTACCGCCGCGACTGGCGACTGCTCTGTGCCGCGCTCGCGTGGACGGCGATCAACCCGCTCCTGTTCTCGCCGCCCGAGACCGACGACGCCTGGATGACCCGAGCGGTGCTCGCCGAGCGGTGGTGGATCGGCGAGGCGGGGAACCGGACGGTCGGGCTCGGCTATCCGAACGTCTGTAACGCCGCCGGAGCGCTCGGCTTCGTCTACGCACTGTCCGCCGCGTGGCGCCGGTCGCCGAGGGGCGCGACGCTCGGCGCCGTCGCCAGCGTCGCCCTGAAGCTCTGGTGGCTCCGCGTGTTGGTGAGGCGGTACGACCGCCGAGACGAGTAGCGTCGCGAACGCGCGTTGGCGTTGTCGCCGAGCGACTCGTTGCGCTGGCTCTGTTAAAATCGTCTTCCTCAGACGTATTCTCGTTTGAAACGCCCGGGCGCTGAGGCGTACTAACTGATTGTTACGGATTCTACTAGTTCGAAGAGATGTCCCGACAGTCGTGCGAGATACACAGCGCGAATGCAGTACGAGGTCGCCCTATTGCCTGTTTAACGCTGAACAGCTAGATTGAATTCACCAACACACCAACAATATCGGCCGCATTAAGCTCTACACGCGGATCGTAGACTTCCTCGACGATCACGCTGACTCCAGCGATTCGCCTCAGTCGTCAGGTTCGACAGGGATGTCAACGCCGCCGTCCGCCCTGCCGCCGGCCCCATCTGTCTCCACCGCCTCGGCGAGGTCTTCCAGCGTGAGCGCGACGTTGCGCTTGTTCGCCTTCCAGAGCGCGTCGACCACAGTACCAACGTAGGGGATGGATCCCCCCACCACGTCGATACTGATGTTCGTGAGCATCTCTACCAACGTCGTGAAGGAGACTCCGAGATACGCCGACTCGGCGACGATGTACAGGGAGAAGGCGGCACTCACTAGGTCGCCAGCGACGGGGAGTGCTCCCAGAACGGGATCGATTCCGATGCGGAAACCGATGCCGGGAACGCGCACGCTCTCGTCGAGTATATACGCGACCGTCTCCATTCGCTTGAGCGCGGCCTCGTCGACGTTCTCCGGTAGTTCACCATCGTAGTCGATGTCGAACCGTGATTCGAAGGCCGCGGGCATGGCCCAACGTTTCGGGTGGGAGACGGAAAACCTGCGTGGTGGATGTCGTGCGACACGAGTGGGAGTTCGATCGCGAGGTACTATCCTTCCAGTATGGGTCGCCTATCGGCTGTATCTAGCAGTTCGGGTCTGAAGCAACCCTAGTTGGTAATTTTGAGGGAGGGAAAACCTCAGATATTCTCCTCGTCAGCGACGACCCTGTGGCATGGCTGAACACTGTGATAAGTGCGGGACTGAACTTGACCCATCGCAGGCCCGCCACCAGCAATACCAAATTGAGCACGCATCGGATTCGATCGAGACGCTGGATGGTCGTCTGTGTTCGGATTGTTTCTGGGAGTTTAAAGAGTGGCTCGAAACGGAGCAAGTCACCTAACGGCATTCCGAAGACTGCCCCCCTCTGTATCGGTTACACCCATACTGACAGACTGCAGAGAATATGAAACGGCGCTGCTGTATACAAGCCGCGAGTCTTGCACGGTAGCATCCCAGCAGACCGAGCAGAGCAGCCATCAAATATACTACTCTGGCGACACAATCGTCTCTCAGCCTTCCTCCCTTTTTTTGATAGTGGCAAAGACGTATATGCACTAAAACGATAGAAAAGGTGTGAATCAAATTAACGTGGCTGACGTAGCGGACCAGTTGGCTGAGGACGGAGAAATGGAAACCGAACTGATGCGTGAGGTCTCGTTCAGTCTCCAAGTGATGCGGTTCGAGCCGGGTGACGAGGATCCGATGCATGCTCACGCTGAAGAGGAAATTTACCTCGTTAACACGGGCGAAGCGACACTCGTGACCGAAGACGAGTCCGTTGAGGTCGCCTCGGGTGATGTTATCCATCTCGGGTCCGGGACAGATCACCAATTTACCGACTTCGACGACGAGTTCACCGTCACGGTGATATACGCGCCCGCAGAGGGCTCTCAAGCGGTATAATGATTGATTGACCTCGCAGCAGGATAGTCACTAACTCCGCCCCTGCCTAACGCTTCCGCCCTGAGCCGTCCCAGACGGCCAGTTCGACTCATCTAACGAACCAACTCCGGTTGCTGACTACAGCCTCTAAATGTTGCACGAGTGTTTTACCAGTCGGTGGATCGTTCGTCGTTCTCCGCGTTACTTCGGTGGGCTAGATTTCGTATCAAGACTTTCGTGAACGCGGCATCACGATTGAATGACGGATGACACCACGAGTGCAACTCAACGAGTGGGATACACTGGTTGACGAACTACGTCGATTCGGTCGTGCGGGTGATGTAACGGCTACTGATGATCGGATTCACATCGACATCGGCTCTGCACGTGTCGAATTGTCGCGCGATGGGACGCTCCAGGCTGGGATGCCATTGCACGATTTCACGTACGATGACACCGTTGCGGTTGTCATAGATCACGACGCCGGCACTCTCACAGTTGACGCAGATACGGTAAGCTACACATTCAGGCGGCCAAGTGGGTGATGACTACATCCTCTGTATCTCGCACGTCGTTTCTGACACGATGTGGGGGAAAGACTCTGCATTAGTGGTGCGTCTCCTGCCCAAACCGGAATCGACTCAGACCCGATCAACTGCTACGTGTCGTAGGAGCCGTTGCACTGAGAATTCTTCGGGATTCCGGGATACCGAAAGGTCCCGCTCGGAGCGTGAGACGCGGGGGCCGCGAACACTCACTCCTCGCTGAGGCCGGCGACCACCACGTACAGGCCGAACGTCGCCATCACCGTTCCCGCCAGCTGCGTGCCTGCGGTCGGGAGGAAGCCGACGTCGGGGTACAGCAGCGGGGCCAGCATGAACCAGCCGCCGAACGCCGTCGTCAGGACCGCGGGCGGGAGGCTCGGCTCCCCCGTCGCCCGGAGCAGCTGGAGGTTCCGCGCCGCGAACACCAGTCCGAGGAGCCCGCTCGAACCGATGCTCCCCGTGAACGCACGGGAGCTATCGACCGCGAGCGGGAGCACCGCGACGCCGGCACACGTGACAGCGCAGATGGCCGTCGACGCCAAGAGGAACCGAGTCGGTCGGTGTTGCACACGATTGCGTTGGGTTCGCGTTCAATAATTCTTCCGTCGCGACCACAGTCGGCGGGGTCGGTCTCGGGATATCACCGCCGCCGAGTGGGCGAAGATCGGAACGAAAACAGATTCCGTGTACACCGTCATTGATTGCTGGTTTCACCACTCATATGTGGGCGTGTCGTATCCGTTGGCACATGGCGGGACCGCCGATCCACGAGTTACACTTCGCGGAGGAACCGAGCGTCGACCGAGTCCCCGGCCCGAACTCGCGGCGCCTGCTCGACAGACAGGACACCATCGACAGCAGCGCGGTCGCGTACCCGAACGACATCCCCCTCGCGTTCGAGGAGGGGAAGGGCGCGACCCTCAAGGACGCGGACGGGAACGTGTTCCTCGACTTCTTCGCCGGCATCGGCGTCTACAACGTCGGCCACGCGAACCCGTACGTCAACGAGGGCGTCCACAAGCAGATCGACAAGCTCACTCACACCGTCGACTTCCCGACCGAGCCCCGCCTCGATCTCATCGACAAGCTCGACGAGATCGCGCCCGGGAGTCTCGCCGGCAACAGCCGGTTCGTCTTCGGCGGTCCAACCGGTAGCGACGCCGTCGAGGCGTCGATCAAGCTCGCGAAGTACAACACGGGCGGCAACGGGCTGCTCGCGTTCCGGAACTCCTACCACGGGGCGACGGCCGGCGCGATGAGCATCACGTCGAACAAGAAGTTCAAGAAGCCGTACGCGCCGCTGTTGCCCGACGTGGTCCACGCGCCGTTCCCGTACCCCTTCCGCGAGGGGCGGAGCCCCGAGGAGTCGGTCGACCGCGCGCTCGAAGAGGTCAGGGCGATCGTCGAGGAGCCGTACGGGGGCCTCACGGACCCGGCCGGCATCTTCGTCGAGCCGATACAGGGCGAGGGCGGCGTCGTCGCCCCGCCGGACGGGTTCCTCTCGGGACTCCGCGCGATCGCCGACGAGAACGACCTCCCGCTGATGTTCGACGAGATCCAGGTGGGAATGGGACGCACCGGCGAGTGGTGGGCGTCCGAACACTACGACGTGACGCCTGACGTGATGACGACCGCGAAGGCGCTCGGCGGGAACGGCCAGCCGCTGTCCGGGACGATGTACCACGAGGACCTGGACACGTGGGGGCCGGGCGACCACGCGGGCACCTACCGGGGGCACGTCCCCGCGATGGTCGGCGGCCTGCGCGCGATCGAGTACATCGAGTCGCACGACCTGCTCGACCACGCGACGGAGGTCGGCGCGTGGATCCGCGACCGCCTCCGCGACGCCGGCGACCCGGGGCTCGGCCAAGTCCGCGGCAAGGGGCTGTTCGTCGGCGCCGAGTTCGTCGACGCGAACGGCGACCCGGACGACGACCGCGTCGAGGCGATCCAGGAGTACTGCTACGAGCACGGCGTGCTCGTCTGGACGGCGAGCCAGTACGGCAACGTCGTCAGGCTGCTGCCGCCGCTGGTCCTGACCCAGCGGCAGGCGGAGGTCGGCACCGAGGTCATCGCCGACGCGATCGAAGCGACCGCGGAGCTGGCGATCGCGGAGTAGTCGGGCTCCGGCAACGTATCGCGTCCCGGTTCCGGTGGAATCGCGCGCGCTCAGAAACGTCGCCCGCGGCCGGGAAGCGACCTCACGCGGGCAGCGCCGAATCGGGCACCGTCCCGTCCTCGTCCCACCCGCGGTGTTCGTAGTACGATTCGATGGCGTCGTCGAGCCCGGGGAGCTCCTCCTCGTACGGGAGCCGGTCGTCGTCGACGTCGAGCCCTCGCTGATTGTTGAAGTGGCGCTCTAAGGTGACGGTCCGAGCGCCCGCGGCGAGCAGCTCCTCGAAATCGGCGTCGAAGAGGAGCTCGTAGCGCTCCGGCGTCATGAAGTCCCGAGAGAACTTGCAGACGACGCCGCTGTCGTTGAGCGCCATCAGGTTCTCGCGCTCGACGAGCCGCTCCGCCTTCCCCTCGAACCCCGCGGGCTCCATCGCCTCGCCCTCCTCGACGAGGGGGTACTCCACGGAGTAGAACGTCGCGTACATGTGGTCGGCCCCGCGGTTCGCGACCGCGTACGAGAGCGCCTGCCCGTGGAGGAGCCGCCCCTCGTGGGCCGCGAAGTCCATGTTCTTCACCGACCAGTTGCCGACGCCGAGGTCGTCGTGGATCCGGCCGATCCCCTCCGCGAGCCGGTCGCCCACGCCGTCGCGGTGGGCGATCTGCTCGACGAGGTCCCAGATGAGCTCGCGGTTGCCGAACTCGTCCTCGGCGGCGAGGTACGCGGCGATCGTGTTGCCCGCGGAGATGGCGTCGAGCCCGTACTCGTCGCAGAGCCGGTTCGACTCCATCACGTCGACGATGTCGTCGACGCCGGAGTTCGAGCCGAACGCCATCGCCACCTCGAACTCGGGCCCCTCCGTCTCGACGCCGCGGGCCTCGTCGCGGGTCGGGAGCTTGCAGGCGAACGCGCACGCCGAACACGTCCCCTTCTTGTACTTCTTGTCGGCGACGGCGGCGCCGTTGATCCCCTCGACGCCCTCGAAGGAGCGCTCGGAGAAGTAGTACGACGGCAGCCCGTCCATCTCGTTGGCGAGGTCCATCACGGCCACCGTCCCCTGCTCTTTCATGATGTGGTCCTCGGTGGCGGCCTCGCGGTGGACGTCGTTGGCGGTCGCGTCGATCGAGAGCTCGGGCGCCGAGTCGCCGCCGAACGTGACGGCCTTGACGTTCTTCGAGCCGAGGACCGCGCCCAACCCGCCGCGGCCGAACGCGCGCTCCTCGGTCGTCATGATCGACGCGAACCGGACCTCGTTCTCGCCCGCGGGCCCGACGGCCGCCGTCCGGTCGCTGGAGATGTCGTGTTCGTCGTCGAGGTAGTCGGCCGTCTCCGAGATGGTCGCTCCGGCGAGCTCCGGCACGGTTTCGAACTCGACGCCGTCGTCGCGCACGTGGACGACGACGAGCTCGTCGCTCGCGCCCGCCAGCTCGATCGCCCCGTACCCCGTCGCCGCGAGGTGGCGCGACACGAAGCCGCCGGCGTTCGACGACAGCAGCCCGTCCGTCAGCGGCGAGAGGGCGGTGCAGTTCGTCCGCCCCGTGAAGCTCATCTGGGAGGCCTGCATCGGCCCGGTGGTGAACACGGCGCGGTTCTCGTCGCCCAGCGGATCCGCGTCGAACGGGATCCGCTCGTGCGCGAGCCGCGTCGCCACGCCCCGTCCGCCGATGTATCGCTCCTGAACCCCCGTGATGTCCGTCTCGGACGTCGTCCGCTCGCCGACGTCGATCGACAGCAGCGGCCCGGTACTGTGTAGCATGTGCGACTATCAGTAGACGCGGTACAAAAAACCGACCCAAACCGCCCGAATTGAGGGTTTCACGCCCTCTCGACCGCGCTCACGAGACAGCTCGCGCGGCGTCTCAGCGACGCTTCGGGGCGAATTCGCGGGATTCGCGGGAGATGCGTACACAGTATCTGTTTTTAATGTACACGATAAATTTATACTCCTGCTGTCTGATCTCCTTCGTAGACGTCCTGTTATCATGCCACGGGAACACATCTTCGACGAGGCGGAGTACGAGCGGCGGGTGGCTCGGACGAAAGAGCGGTTGCGCGAGCGCGACCTCGACGCGATCGTCGTCAGCGACCCGGCGAACATGAACTACCTGACCGGCTACGACGGCTGGTCGTTTTACGTCCATCAGGCGGTCGTGGTGACGCCCGACCGCGACGAGCCGATCTGGATCGGTCGGGACATGGACGGCGACGGCGCGCGGGCGACGACGCACCTCGCCGAGGAGAGCGTCCGCGCGTACAGCGACGACCACGTGCAGTCGCCCCAAGACCTCCACCCGATGGACTACGTCGCCGGCGTCCTCGAGGAGCTGGACGTCGCGGACGGCCGTATCGGCTTAGAGATGGACGCCGCTTACTTCACCGCGAAGTCGTACACCCGACTGCAGGGGAACCTCCCGGACGCCGAGTTCGCGGACGCGACGCTGCTCGTCGGCTGGATCCGGGTCAAGAAGTCCGACCAAGAGCTGGAGTACATGCGGCAGGCCGCCCGCATCTCCGAGAACGCGATGCGGGCCGGCCTCGACGCCGTCGGCGAAGGCGTCCCGGAGTACGAGGTCGCCTCCGGCATCTACCAGCAGCTGATCGACGGGACCGACGAGTACGGCGGCGACTACCCCGCGATCGTCCCGTTGATGCCGTCGGGCGACCACACGGGGACGCCCCACCTCACGTGGACGGACCGGCGGTACGAGGCGGGCGACCCGGTGATCATCGAGCTCTCCGGCTGTCGGCACCGCTACCACTCGCCGCTGGCGCGGACGACGTTCGTCGGCGAGCCGCCGGCCGAACTGCAAGAGACCGCCGATATCGTCGTCGAGGGGATCGAGGCGGCGCTCGACGCGGTCGAGCCCGGCGTCACGTGCGAGAGCGTCGAGCAGGCGTGGCGCACGACGATCGAGCGGTACGGGCTCGAGAAGGAGGACCGCATCGGCTACTCGATGGGGCTCGGCTACCCGCCGGACTGGGGTGAGCACACCGCGAGCATCCGCCCGGGCGACGACACCGTCCTCGAGGAGAACATGACGTTCCACATGATCCCCGGCATCTGGACCGACGAGATCGGCATGGAGATCAGCGAGACGTTCCGCGTCACGTCCACCGGTGCGGAGACGCTGGCCGATTTCCCCCGAGAGCTGTTCACCGCCTGACCGAGATCGAGCGAACGAGGCCGACCACGCCGCACCGACCGTCCCGCGCTGACCACGCCGCACCGACCGTCCCGCGCTGACCACGCCGCATCAACCGTCCCGCGCCGACCACACGAGCCACGCTACGGCCGACACCAGTTATGAGCACGACACCCACCGTCGACGACGAAGAAGCAGAGACAGAGTCCGAATCGACCCTCGCGACCGCCCGGAAGCAGCTCCAGCGCGCCGCGACCAACGTCGACGTCGATCCGGCGATCATCGAACGCCTCAAACACCCGACGCGGGTCCAGCAGGTCTCCGTGCCGCTCGAACGAGAGGAGGGCGGCGTCGACGTCTTCACCGGCTACCGCGCCCAGCACGACGACGTCCGCGGCCCGTACAAGGGCGGGCTCCGGTATCACCCGGAGGTCACCGCCGACGAGTGCACCGGCCTCTCGATGTGGATGACCTGGAAGTGCGCCGTGATGGACCTCCCCTTCGGCGGCGGGAAGGGCGGGATCGCGGTCGATCCCAAATCGCTGACCGACGACGAGCGCGAGCGGCTCACCCGGCGGTTCGCGGAGGAACTGCGCGACGTCGTCGGGCCGACGAAGGACGTTCCCGCGCCCGACATGGGGACCGACGCCCAGACGATGGCGTGGTTCATGGACGCCTACTCGATGCAGCAGGGCGAGACGATCCCGGGCGTCGTCACCGGGAAGCCCCCCGTCATCGGGGGGTCGTACGGCCGCGAGGCGGCGCCCGGCCGGTCGACGGCCATCATCACGCGCGAGGCCGTCGACTACTACGACCGCGAGCTCGCCGACGCGACCGTCGCGGTGCAGGGGTTCGGCTCCGTCGGCGCCAACGCGGCCCGCCTCCTCGACGACTGGGGCGCGACCGTCGTCGCCGTCAGCGACGTGAACGGGGCGATCTACGATCCGGACGGCCTCGACACGCGCGCGGTCCCAACCCACGAGGAGGAGCCCGAAGCGGTGCTCACCCACGAGGCGCCGGAGACGCTGTCGAACGAGGCGGTCCTCGAACTCGACGTGGACGTGCTGATCCCCGCGGCCGTCGGCAACGTGATCACCGCGGGCAACGCCGACGCCGTCAACGCCGACATCGTCGTCGAGGGGGCGAACGGGCCGACGACGTTCGCCGCCGACGCGATCCTCGCCGAGCGCGACGTGGCGGTGATCCCGGACATCCTCGCGAACGCCGGCGGCGTCACGGTGTCGTACTTCGAGTGGCTCCAGGACATCAACCGGCGGACGTGGTCGCTGGAGCGCGTCAACGAGGAGTTAGAAGAACAGATGCTGTCCGCGTGGCGCGACGTGCGCGACGAGGTCGACGCGCGCGACCTGACGTGGCGCGACGCCGCCTACGTGGTCGCGCTGTCCCGGGTCGCCGAGGCGAAGGGGGCGCGCGGGCTCTGGCCCTGACGGGTCGCGGGCGCTGAGGCGCCGCGCCCGGCGCCTGTCACCGCGCGATACGGATCCGCCCGATCAGTCGTCCGCGTCCGGCGTGACGACCGCGTTCTCCAACTCGCCGCCCTCCTCGAGCGCCGCGACGTTGGTCGCGACGATGTCGGCCAACCGGTCCCAGTGCTTTGGCGTGTGGCCGCCCGTGTGCGGAGTGATGAGGCAGTTCTCTAAGTCCCAGAGGACGTGGTCCGACGGGAGCGGCTCGGGGTCGGTGACGTCGAGGGCGGCGCCGCGGATGCCCTCGGTCTGCAGCGCGGACACCAAGGCGTCGGTGTCGACGAGGCCGCCGCGGGCCGCGTTGACGACGACCGCCTCGGGCGGGAGCGTCGCCAGCTCCGGCTCCCCGACCATCCCGCGGGTCAGGTCGTTGAGCGGACACGCGAGCACGACGTAGTCGCTCCGCGCGAACGCCGCGTGGATGTCCTCGTCGTCGAACCCGAGCACCTCGTCGGTGGGGCCGCCCTTCTCCGGCGTGTAGCGGATCCCGATCGTCTCCACCTCGAACCCGGCGAGCCGCTGGACGACCGCCTGTCCGATCGAGCCGAGCCCCACGACGGTGACCGTGCTGTCGGTGAACTCGCGCGACTGGAAGTGGCGCCACTCGCCGTTCGTCTTCCGGCGGAACCCCTCGTGGAGGTCGCGCGCGAAGACGAGCATGTTGGCGATCGACTGCTCGGCGATTCCGGGGGCGTGGATGCCCCCCGCGTTCGTCACGCAAACCCCGTGATCGCGGAGCGCGTCGGTCGGGACGTGGTCGGTGCCGGCGAAGGTGCACGCGAACAGCTCAAGTCGGTCGGCGCGCTCGAGGAGGTCGGCGTCGAGCGTGATGCCGGTCGCGACGCGGGCCCGCGGCACGAGGTCGCGCTCCTCGGCGGGCGTCCGCGCGAGCGCGACCGTGCGGTCCGGGAGCCGCTCGCGGAGCGCGTCCGCGTACGACGCCATCGACAGTCCTTCCGTTCCCTCCCGCAGCACGACGACGTCCGGATCGGCGGTCTGGTGTGAACTCATGAGCGGTGGGCGCGTCGGAACGACGCGTTGGCGGATCAACGCGAGGGGGTTTCTTAGCCTTTTGTGTATCTTATGTACACGACAACTGTGTACGATCAACTATCCTTAAGACGGTCGAGTGAGAGAGCCACTCGCATGAACGAACCGATCCGCGATCGGCTCGCCAGCGTCCGCCGACGATTCCACCGCCACCCGGAGCCGGCGTGGCGCGAGTTCCTCACGACGGCGACGCTCGCCGAGGAGATCCGGGCGATCGGCGTCGACGAACTCGCGATCGGCCCGGACGCGTACGACCCGGCCGACCGCATGGCCGTCCCCGAGGCGGACCTGGGCCCGTGGGTCGAGCGCGCCCGCGGACGCGGCGCGGACCCGGCGCTACTCGACCGCATGACCGGCGGAAACACCGGCGCCGTCGCCGTGCTCGACCGCGGCGACGGGCCCGTAATCGGGCTCCGCGTCGACATCGACGGGCTGTTCATCGAGGAGTCGACCGACCCCGACCACGACCCCGTCGACGAGGGGTTCCGCTCCGAGATCGACGGCACGATGCACGCCTGCGGCCACGACGTCCACATGACGTGGGGGCTCGCGGTCCTCGAAGCCATCGCCGAGAGCGACTTCGCCGGGCGGCTGGTCGTCTTCTTCCAGCCGGCCGAGGAGACCGGGGGCGGCGGTCACCCGATGGCGGAGAGCCGGTTCGCGGACGACCTCGACTACCTGCTCGCGGTCCACGTCGGCCTCGATCACCCGACCGGCGAGGTGGTCGCCGGGATCGAGAAGCCGCTGGCGATGGCGCACTTAGACGCGACGATCGAGGGCACGTCGGCGCACGCGGGGAAGGCGCCGAACGAGGGCGACAACGCGATGCAGGCGATGGGGACGGCGATCGTGAACGCGTACGGGATCGCCCGCCACGCCGACGGGATGACGCGCGTGAACGTCGGGAAGGCGGAGGCCGGCACCGCGAGCAACGTCATCGCCGAGCGCGCTCGGATGGAGGCCGAGGCGCGCGGCGAGACGACCGCGCTGATGGAGTACATGAAACACCGCTTCGAGACCACCGTGCGCGCCGCCGCGACGATGCACGGTTGTCGCGGGACCGTCGACGTGGTGAGCGAGTCGCCCCGCGCGGACAGCGACCCGGAGCTGCAGGCGTTGGTGACGGACGTGGCCGGGGGAGTCGACGGGATCGACACCGTGCTCCCGGCGGCGGACTTCGGCGCGAGCGAGGACGCGACGTTCCTGATGGAGCGCGTTCAGAAGGCGGACGGGCTCGCCTCGTACCTCATCGTCGGCACGGACCACCCGACGAGCCACCACACCCCGACGTTCGACGTCGACGAGCGGAGCATCGGTCACGGCGTGGACGTGCTCGTCGGCGCGATCCGCGACCTCGAACGGCGACACCCGGTTCCGCGCGCCGAGACGCCCGGAGACGCGCGTCCGACCACCGAATGACCGAGGGCGATCCCGACGACCGCGACCGCGCTGACAGCGACCCGGACCCCGGGGAGCCGGACGCGTCGGCGACCGTCACGCGCGCCGACGTCGAGGACGCACGCGACCGGCTCGCCGGCGTCGCGCATCGGACGCCGCTCGACATCTCGCGCACCTTCGCCGAGATGAGCGGGGCGGACTCGCCGGGGCTCAAGCTCGAACAGCTCCAGCGGACCGGCTCGTTCAAGATCCGCGGGGCGTACAACGCGATGGCGCGGCTGTCCCCGGTCGAGCGGGAGAAGGTCGTCGCCGAGGCGCGGCTCGCGCTCGCGTCGTGGCCGGCGCGGGTCGGCGAGGTCGTCGACGCCGTGACGGCCGAGGGCGCCGAACTCGAAGCCCTCGAACGGGCGCGCCGCACGGCGGTCGCCGAGGTCAACGGGGTGTCGGTCGTCGAGCGATCGGTCGTCGACGGGAGCTGAGAGGGGGGCAACGGAGACCGAAGGACTCTACCAGTTCAGAGAGGCGTTTCGATAGCCGTGCGAGAGATTATTACACTTTGCTCTGTAGTAGTTACATGACCGTCCTAGCCGAGTTCTCCATAGAGGCTGACCAGTTTCTACTGGGGAGGATCATCGCGAACTTCCCTGATGTCGCCGTAGAAATAGAGCGGGTCGTCCCGACTGGGAACCGAATCATGCCGTATATCTGGGGATACGGTGACGATTTGGACGAGTTCGTTACGGCGATGCGAGAGCATCCGAACGTCGAGTCGATTACCGCCGTGGATCGGGTCGACAACCAGGCGTTGTACAAAATCGAGTGGGAAGACCCTACGGAACAGCTCATCGCGGGGCTCGCAGAGACGACGGCGACGATTCTCAAGGCACAGAGTGACGACACGTGGACCTTCGAGATACGCTTCGAGGATAACGGCGGGCTGGCCGCGTTCAGCGAGTACTGTGCCTCACACGGTATCGAGTATCGGCTCAAGCGCGTCTCGGCGTTGACCGACTCGGAGTATTTTCAAAAAAGCTACGCCTTCACAGAACCCCAATACGAAGCGCTATCACTGGCAGTCGAACGCGGCTATTTCGAAATTCCGCGAGAAGTCACGTACGAGCAACTGGCTGGTCAACTCGGCGTCTCTGAGCAGGCGGTGTCGGAGCGCGTCCGCCGCGCGACGAACAAGGTGATGAGAGCCGCTATGGCTGGGCAACCGTCGTTTGATCTCTGAGCGGCCAGAAACGCAGGCCAGCTGTAACATTAATCGGCTTTACTGTACAAGGGTTCAAGTTTACATAACACACGCTAATAACTAATGTAGCGATGATCGAGCCAATACCGCTATCGCGACTCAGCGAGGACGAACTGTTGGATACGCTGTACAAAGCCTTGGCCAACCGGAAGCGGCGGAGAATGCTCCGGTATTTGGCCGATCATCCGGAACCGATCCCGACCTCACAACTAGCGACTGAAATGTCGGCCCTCGAGTACGGTTCCGAATCGTCAGCCGTCCCGACCGAACAGCAGTCAGATACGCACGTCTCCCTCTCCCACGTCCACCTCCCGATGCTCAACGAGGCCGGAATGGTGAGTTGGGATAGAGATAGCGACACCGTTGCGATCGCTCCCGCTCTACGGGAACTGGTCGTTACGACGACCGGCGACATCCTCGGCGTTTCGGCTTCTGTAAACGAATTATTATGAATAGCGACGCGTTTTGCCCGGATTTGTAGCAGACGCAATATGAGCAAATACAGCGTTCAGATTGTGCGCAGAGTCGCCGAGAAAGAAGGTGTCCACCCGACCGAGTTGGATGATACGCTGGGTGACGTAGTCGATCCTGATGCGCTAGATCAGTTGATGATGTCTTTGGAAAGGAACCAGCGAGATTCGGTCGGTGCTCTCAGGTTCGAATTCTGTGGATACACGGCGCGTGTGTCTGCAGCAGGTGACATCGATATCCAGTGAAATGCGAAGCAGACCCGCCTTTACCGACGTCTCACGCGGGAGATAGTAGCAGAGTACACGGGTCCGGAGGAGACACTCGAGCGTGTCCAAGTGCCTCCAGAGCGAGAGCGCGTGCGACAGCCCGAACGCGCCGCAAACGTGAGTTGACGCGTCCCCGACCGCAGAACCATCCGTGTCTCGCGAGGCGTTCCTGACGGAAGCGATAGCGGACCGAATCCGGTCCGCAGGTGATCCGTACTGATCGAAACGAGCCGGACTGTTTCTCCGAGTGAGTGATTTAACACGCGCCGCACTGCCGGGTTCAGTTCCTCAGTTCGCCGCCGCGCTCGCGCTGACGGCGTCGATCGCGTCGAGGAAGAGCCCCGTGCCGAGCGCGATCTCGCGTTCGGTCGCGTCGAGCGGGGGAAGGAGTCGGATCGTCTTCGTCCCGCAGCCGAGCGTCAGGAGCCCGCGGTCGAGCGAGGCCTCGACGACCGCCGAGCGCCGCTCCGCCGTGTCGAACTCCACCGCCAGCATCAACCCCTTGCCGCGGACGTCGACGACGGTGTCTGGCGCGTCGTCGCGGAGGAGCTCCCTCGCCTGCCGCCCCCTCCGGGTCGCGTTGTCGAGCAGGTCGTGTTCCTCGATCGCCTCCAGCGTGAACGCCCCCATCATCGAGCCGAGGAGGTCGCCGCCGCCGAACGTCGAGCCGAGGCGGTTCTTCTCCGACGGGAACACCTCCGACCGGGAGATCGTCGCGCCGACGCGCAGCGCCTTCGCGGCCGCGATCACGTCCGGCTCGATGGCGTAGTGGTCCGTCGCCCAGATCTCCCCCGTGCGGCCCATCCCCGACTGGATCTCGTCGACGACGAGCGGGATGTCGTACTCGTCGGTGACGGCCGCGACCTCGTCCATGAACGCCTCGCTGGGGAAGCGGTAGCCGCCGACGCCCTGGATCGGTTCGAGCGTCAGGAAGGCGATCTCCGCGGGGTCGACGTGCCCGCCCTCGGGCGCGAGCATGTTCCGGAGCCGCGAGCCGCCGCCGGCAAAGAAGCCGCAGTCGCAGGTCGCGGCGTCGCAACCGCGGTCAGCGCAGAACGGCACCGTCTCGATGCCGCTGATCTCCGGGTAGTGCCGGGTGTACACGTCCTTCGACTTCGTCAGCGAGAGCGTTCCGAGGGTGCGGCCGTGGAAGCTCCCGTCGAAGGCGACGCCGTACTTCGCCGGCGACCGGTGGTCGTGCGTGATCTTCATCGCGTTTTCCATCGCCTCGGCGCCGGAGTTCGAGAGGAAGACGGTGTCCATCCCGTACTGGCTGGAGACGTCGGTCAGCCGGTCCATGAGGTGGCTCGACCCCGGGAAGTCGGCCTCCTCCGGGCTCGGTCCGGAGCCGAAGTACATGTCCTGGCCGGCGATCTTCATCGGCTCGACGAGGTCGAACTCGCGGAGCTTCGAGAGCACCTTCTCGTTGTTGTAGCCGAGCGGGGCCGCGCCGATGTGACAGGTGAAGTCTAAGAGGACGTTGCCGTCGACGTCGGTGACGAAGGGCCCGTCGGCCTCGCGGGTCACGTCCCAGACGAACTCGTGGGAGTACTCGCTGGGCGCGGAGTGCGACTGGTGGAACTCGACCCAACGCTTCGCGTTCGGGCCGGGGAGCGCGTCCGCGGCGGGTTCAGCCGTATCCCTATCCATACACAGATTATGTATACGCCGTACATTAAAACTTGGTATAAACGAGGGTAAAACGGAACGCGAGCCGTCAGTCGTCGTCGGATCCGGCGGACTCGAACGAGGCCGACCGGGAGTCGCTCTCCTTGGACCCCCCGTACAGCACGGTCTCGTCCTGCAGTAACACCCGACCGTAGTTCGAACTGAACTCTCTGATGAGCGAGAGCATCGCGAGGAAGCAGACGAAGGCGAACGGCGCGCCGGTGATGATGACCGCGTCCTGCAGCGCCCCCGCTCCGCCCGCGCCGCCGATGATCATGAGGATGGCCGCGGTCATCCCGAGCACGACGCCCCAGAAGACCCGGTTGATCGTCGAGGGCCGCGCCTTCCCGCCGGTCGTCATCATCGAGACGGCGAGCGTCGAGGAGTCGGCCGAGGTGATGAAGAACGTCGTCACGAGGATCATGAACGCGATCATGAACACCGTTCCGAAGGGGAAGGCGCTGAAGAGGATGAAGCCCGAGATCTCCGGGGTGAAGTTGTTGATCACGGGAGCGAAGTCGGCAACGCCGGTGTGGTGGTACTGCAGCGCGGTGCCGCCGACGAACGTGAACCACGGGATGGTCGCCGCCGATGTCGCCACGATACCGGTGAACGCGACCTCGCGGACGGTCCGACCCTTGGAGATGCGGGCGATGAACAGGCCCGCGAACGGGGACCAGGAGAGCGCCCAGGCCCAGTAGAACACCGTCCACGCGTTGACCCATCCGGTGCCGCCCTCGGTTCCGACGCCGGCGAAGAGGCTCATCGAGGTGAAGTCGGCGATCATGCCGCCCACCGCCTGCGACCCCAGCGTGAGCAGGAACAGGGTCGGGCCGAGGATGAACGTCGCGAGCATGAGCGCGACGAAGAGGATCATGTTGAAGTTCGACAGCCGCCGGATACCCCTGTCGACTCCGAGCACCATCGAGATCGTGAACAACAGCGTCATCGTGGTCACCACGAGGAGGATACCGACGTTCCCCAAGTCGATCCCCCACTGGTAGTTGAGGCCGGCGATGAACTGGCTTCCGATGAACCCGAGCGACGTCGCCACGCCGCCGATCGTCGCGAAGACCGCGAGGATGTCGATGACCTTCGCGGCCGGGCCGTCGAGGTTGTCAGCGCCGAGGACGGGCGTCAGCGCCGACGAGACGCGCAGCGGCACGTTCTCGTAATTGTACGCGAAGTAGGCGATCGCGAGCCCCATGATCGTGAAGACCGCCAGCTGGGGCAGTGCCCAGTGGAACAGCGTCTGCTGGATCGCGATCGGAACCGCTTCCGCCGTCCCGCCTTCGATGCCGAACAGCGGCGACGGGCTGTCGTAGTAGAACAGCGCCTCGGTCGGTCCCCAGAACACGACGCCGGCCGCGAACCCTGCCGAGTACAGCATCGCGAAGAACGAAAGGAAGCTGTACTCCGGATCCGTGTCTCCCATCTTGATCTTCCCCCACGGACCCACGATCAGGAACAGCAGGAAGACGACGATCAGGAACACGATCACCAGCAGCGCCCAGTTGAGATAGGCGAGAACCTGCGACTGGACGGTCGCGATTCCGCTGGAGACGAACTCTTGATCGATGAAGAACGCCGCGATCACGCCGACCGTCAACAGCGCGCCGAACGCGAAGACGACGGGGTCGATCTCGTCGAGGAACTCCTCGACCATCCCCCGGTCCGCACCGCTCATACGGGGCCACCCCGACGACCGTGACCACTAGTTGGCCCGCGATCCCTCCGCCGGTCGAGTACCATGCCACGTGCTGGCATGGGATGTCGATCGAAAGTATACACAATAAGTGTTTCTCAATGTCCGAAAGTATAACCGTATTATGTAATCCGTATATGTATTCAACGTATTCTGAAATGAGCGGTTGACTCACCGCTATTGGCATATCTATCTGAAATAATTGAACGTTTGAATAGAAAAAGCGACTCTACCCGAAACACCGGCTGGAATCACGTCGGAATCTGGACGGGGGCATCCCGATCTCCGACGGCCCGGCACGCGGGCGATCCCGGGGCGGGCAGCGAGGTGTCATCGATATCCGTTACCGGCGGAAATCAGTCGGTACGCGGCAGCGGATCATCGGTCGGGTAGCGTGCCGAGGTGGAGAAGGCGGCGGGAGCGAGCGAGTCGCCGACCCGTTCAGTTCGTCAGCTCTTCGAGCGTGCGCTCGTGAGAGGTCGCGCTCTCCGTCAGCTTCTCGGCGAACTCGTCGACGCGGTCTTTGATCTCCTCGCCGGCCTCCTCCGGCGAGAACGATTCCGACATGGTCAGCAGGCGGACGAACGCGCGAAGCTCCTCGTCGGTGAGCTCCGCGAACTCGTCGTTCTCGAGCTTTTCGACCACCTCGTCGACGTCGATCTGGCCGACCGGCTCGACGTTGAACTCCACGTTGACCATGCGGTAGTTCGACCCGGCGAGCCGCTGTTCCGCCTTCCCGACGCCCTCGGAGAGCATGTCCTTGAACGGGGTGTGGTATCCCATCGTGCCGAGATGGAGGAACGCGAGCATGTCGGTGATCCCCTGCGTGTACGCCTCGCGGTCCTCGCCGTCAGGGTCGAACACCGTCTTCCGGTCCCGCTCTTCCAGACACTCGAAGAGGATGCTGAAATCGAGGATCGCGTTCCGGACGCGGCGGCGGATTCGGTTCCGCTTCTGTTTCCGCGAGTGGTCCGTGTAGTCCGTCTTCCGTCCGAGCAGAAAGTCACGGTCGGAGGGCGTGAGGATACCGCGAGGCCGGTCCGACTCGGCCGCCGCCTCCAGCGACTCCGGCACGTCGTTCTGGCTCATGGCCTAAATACCGAGGGCCAGCGGATTAACGGTACTGGTCGTGCCAACGGGTCCCGCCCGTCGACCGATCCGACGCCTCCCGCCGGCGCCCCGTTACGGGCGCCGCCGGGAGAGCTCGACGAACGCGTCCGTTAGCAAGTCGACGCCGATCGCGAGGCTCGCCTCGTCGACGTCGAACGTCGGGGTGTGGTGGCTCGTCGGGTGGTCCGTGCCGATGAGCAAGTACGAGGCGAGCCCGTCCGCCTCTTGGACCTGCCGCATCAGGTACGTGGCGTCCTCGCTCACCCCGAACTCCTCGGACGGGATCACGCGCTCGACGCCGTCGACGTCCCACGCGACGTTGCCGACGACCTCCCGGAGCGCCGGGTGGCTGTCGACGCACGGCGACTCGCTGATCACGCGCGGGGCGACGTCGCAGTCGTGGAGCTCGGCAGCGGCGTAGAGGATCCGCTCGAGCTCGGTGCGCGCGTACGTCATCAGCGCGGTCGTCTCGCCGCGGACCTCCGCCTCGATGGTCACTTCCTCGGCGATGACGTTGCTCGCGGAGCCGCCCTCGATCTTGCCGACGTTCACCCGCGTCGCCCCGTCGCGATGGCGCGGGATCCCGTACGCGTTCTGGATCGCGGTCGCGGCGGCCTGCATGGCGTTCGCCCCCTCGTTCGGCGCCTTTCCCGCGTGGGCGCTCGCCCCCTCGAAGGTGGCCGTCAGGTGCGCCATCGCCAAGGGGCTCTCCACGCCGGCGACGATCTCGCCGGTCGGGTGGCCGAGCCCGACGTGGAGCGCGAACAGGTAGTCGACATCGTCGAGGTGGCCGCTCTCGGCCATCGCCTTCCCGCCGCCGGAGATCTCCTCCGCCGGCTGGAAGAACATCTTGAGGGTCCCCTCGAACGCGCTCTCTCTGATCGCCTCGATCGTGCCGAGCGCGATCGCGAGGTGCGCGTCGTGACCGCAGGCGTGCATGTAGCCGTCGTGTTCGGACCGGAACCCCTCCGCCGTCGGCCGGTGGTCGGGGTCCTCGGGCTCGTGGATCGAGATCGCGTCGAGGTCGACGCGCAGGCCGATACACGGCCCCTCGCCCTGCGAGAGCGTCGCGACGACGCCCGTGTGGCCGCCCGCGGTGCGCTCGAGGAGGTCGTCGCTGACCCCGGCCCGACGGGCGCGGTCGAGCCACGGGCGGATCTCGTCGTCGTCGGGGACGGCCATCCGTGAGTCGGTCGCGAGGGCGTCGCGGCCGACGGCGACCTCGTCGACGCCGATCCGTTCGAGCTCCTCGACGACGCGCGCCGTCGTCCGGAACTCGCGCCACCCCGGCTCCGGGTGGCGGTGGAGCGCCCGCCGGAGGTCGCTCAGTCTCGCTCGCGCGTCGTGGGACATCTGTTCGGAGCGAAAGCGGTCAGGCTACTTAAGAATAGTCGATACCTCATCTCTCCGGTCGCCGTCGACGACGTCCGCCGCGAGGGTCGGTCCGCGTCGCCCGCGGCCGACATCGCCCGCGGTTTCGGCCGAGCCGTCGGTCGTCCGCGTCGGCGAGCCGGCGTCGACCGGGCTACAGTTCGACCTCGGTACCGTCGCCCGCCTCGACCGCCCGCCGGTAGACCGCCTCGCCCGCCGCGGCGTCCAGCGTCGCGGACCCGACGCTCACGACCGCCAGCACGTCCTCGGGCGACTCCCTGACGTACCCGTCCGCGAGGGGGACGCCGAGTTCGACCAGGTCGTCGGCGTCGAGGTCGCTCGCGAGGAGGTCGCCGGTCTCGGCGGCCTCTTCGGGCACGTCGGCGAACACCCGCTCGGCGCGGTCGAGCACGCGGGGATCGAGCTCCTGTGTCTCCGCCGTGAACGCGCCGACCGCGACGACGAGGGTCCCCTCGTCGAGCGCGTCGGGCGGGAAGACGGGCTCGGTCGCGGTCGTCGCGGTCACGACCACGTCGGCGCCCGCGACCGCCTCGCCGGGCGTGTCGACCGCGCGCGCCGGGACCCCCTCGTCGCGCAGGTCCGCCGCACACGCCTCTCGCGAGTCGCTCGGCGAGTGGACCCGCACGTCCGACAGCGCCGCGATCGTCGCGATGGCCCGCGTCTGCCAGCGCGCCTGTGCGCCGGCCCCCACGACGCCGAGAGTGAGCCCCTCGCCGTCCGGCTCCGGAGCCAACGCCCGGACCGAGACCGCCCCGATACAGCCGGTTCGGGCGTTCGTGATCGCCGTCCCCGCGATGAACGCCTTCGGGAGACCCGTTCGGGCCTCCGTGAGCACGATCTGCGCGTTGATCGTCGGGAGCCCGCGCTCCGCGTTCGCCTCGTGGACGCCGACGAGCTTCGTCGCGTAGTGGTCTGCCCCGTGGACGTACGCCGGCATCGCGATGCCGGTTCCGAGGGGGTCGTCGCCGTCGAGCCCCGCGCCGACCGGGAAATGCGGCCGGTGCGGTCGTTCGACCTCGCCGGCGGCCTGCTTGACTAACGCGTCGTCCACCACGTCGACGAGCGACGCCAGGTCGAGGCGGCGGTCGACCGCCTCCGCGGAGAGTGCGATCACCATGCCCGGGTCGTCGCTCCGCGGCGACTTAGCCCGTTCGTCGGACGACCCGTTCGGGCCGGCTCGCTCTCCGAACCGCGGCGGGGTCGCGAAGGGAGCCGGTCGGCGTCGGAGGTTTATGATCTCGGGGGGCGATCGGGGGATATGGACACGCTTGTCGTCGGCGGGGGCGTCGTCGGGCTCTCGGCCGCGTACGCGTTGGCCGACCGCGGCGCGAACGTGACCCTCGTCGAGAAGGGGTCGCTCGGGAACGCCAGCACCGCCCGCTCGGCCGGCGGGATCCGGTCGCAGTTCTCTTCGCGCGTGAACGTCGAGCTCTCGCTCGCCAGCAAGGAGGTGTGGGACGCCTTCGAGGAGCGGTTCGGCGTCGACATCGGGCTGCGGAAGACCGGCTACCTGCTCCTGGCTCGGACGGAGGCGGTCGCGGAGCGGTTCCGCGCGAACGTCGACATGCAGTGCTCGCTCGGCGCGGAGAGCGAACTGCTCACGCCGGCGGCGGCGACCGAACGCTGTCCGGGCCTCGACCCGGAGCCGTTCGTCGCGGCCGCGTACAACCCCGACGACGGGTTCGCCGACCCGAACCTCGCCGTCCAGGGATACGCCGCGGCCGCCCGCGAACTGGGCGTCGACGTCCGGACGAAGACCGCCGTCACGGGCCTCCACCGCGAGGGCGACCGCGTCGTCGGCGCGGACGTCCGCGCGGCCGGCGCGACGGACACCGAGCGCCGCGAGGTCGACCGCGTCGTCAACGCCGCGGGCGCGTGGGCCGCGACGGTCGGCGCGATGGCCGGCGTCGACCTCCCGATATCGCCCCGGCGCCGACAGATCGCCGTGGTCGACCCCGCGCCGCCGGTCCCCGAGTCGGTCCCGCTGACGATCGACCTCGAGACGGGCTCGTACTTCCGCCCCGAGCGGGACGGGGCGGCGCTCGTCGGGGGCCACTTCGACGAGGCGGACCCCGCGCGAGACCCCGACGCCTACGACGAGGGGATGGACGTCGAGTGGGCGGCGCGCGCGGTCGAGCACGCCGCCGACTACGCCGAGTACTTCGGCCCCGACACGCGGATCAAGCGCGGGTGGGCCGGGCTGTACGCGGTCACGCCCGATCACCACCCGATCGTCGAGGAGACGCTCCCCGGCCTCGTGACCGTCGCCGGGTTCTCCGGCCACGGCTTCCAACACGCGCCCGCCGCGGGCCGGATCGCCGCCGACCTCGCCGTCGACGGGGAGACGGCCCTCCTCGACGCCTCGCCGCTGTCGCTGGACCGGTTCGAGCGCGGAGAGACGCTCACCGAGCGACACGTCGCCTGAACGGCCGCGGGGCGGCAGTGAGAGCGGGAGGGGGC
>NZ_NHPE01000095.1:0-570 GCF_002252895.1 Halorubrum sp. Eb13
GTCATGACCGGAGGTCGACCCTACCGGTTAAAATATCCCCCTTCCCGAATATTACGACTGATACCGTAAATCGTGCGCAGACGCCGGAGAAAGCCGCAATCCGGGATCCGGAGGCCGGTTCGGCCGACACCACCGAAAACCGGTGGACCGGAGACAGGCGGAGGACGGAGACGTTCTCGAAGTCCGTACATTCACACAAAATATACGTTCTTCTTACTATGAAAATAATTTATGTACCGTCCCGGAGTAGCCCTTGTTAAGGTGATAATACCATTCCCATGCGGCCCGAACTAACGCGCGAATTCGATAAAGACCTGCTTAACCAGCTCACAGGCCTCACGGGACTCGGATGGACCACGTCGGTACTGGGGTACCTGAGCAGCGTGATCGGCTACGGGAACGGCGTGATAACTCGACTCGTCGCCGAGCCGCAGTCGCTCCTCTACGTCGGCGGGAGTTTCTTCCTCCTCACGCTCGGGCTCGACCGACTACAGAGCAGAATCGCGACGGACCCGACCGGCGAGGAGAGCGGGGAGAGCGGCGTCCCGCGCGGCGGTCCACGCGACGGGG
>NZ_NHPE01000038.1:0-22018 GCF_002252895.1 Halorubrum sp. Eb13
TAGGGGCGATTGCCCCACACAATTTTTTGGAGACGAGTAGCGCGAGCGGCCGGCAGAGTTGACCGTGGTACGACCCCGGCAACCGCGGTGCGACCGCTAGGCTTAAACGCTCGACAGCGGTACTTCCGATTAGCGCCAAGGTGGCAGAGTCTGGTCAGACGCAGCGGCCTGCAGAGCCGCCCAACGCCGGTTCAAATCCGGCCCTTGGCTCTCATTTTTTCGTTGAGCGGTGGGTGCGGGCGGCCTCGTCGAGCGTCGTCTGCGGTGTGTCTCACGGCGAGCCGAAGCGCGGTCGCCAAAGCGGAGTGACGCCGGCTCCCGATCCGAACGTATAGGCGGATCGGTGACCTCCGGGCCGACGTGGACGCTCCGACACGTCTCAGACGCGTCGACGGCTCGGGGAAACGCGCGTGTACGCGGACTACCGGGAGGGGTATCGGACGCGGAGGCGCGGCGATCGAACGGGGTGTACCGTGAGCGACGACGCGTCGTACGATCTCGACGCCGGGCCGGATCCGGCGGACTACGCGGCGTCAACACCGGAACCCCCGTCCGAGACCGGTGGACGCGTGGTCCGTGCCGTCGGCATCGGCCCCGGGAGCCCGGAGTATCTCGTTCCACGGGCCGAGCGGGCGCTCCGGGAGGCCGATGTCGCCGTCGGCTTCGAGACCGTCGTCGACCTCGTTCGCGGTCGTACCGACGCCGACTGGTTGACGTGCGGTTACGCCGACGAGGCGGCCGCACTGGAGGCGTTCGCCGAGCGGGTGGCCGGCGGGGAGCGGGGAGTGGCGGTGCTGATGGGCGATCCGAACCACTCGGGGTACCAGTTCGTCGGCAAGGCCGAGCGCGCCCTCGACGAGGCGGCGGACGACTCCGTCGGTCTCCGCGTCGTTCCGGGGATCTCCTCGCTTCAGGTCGCGGCGAGTCGGGCCCGGACGCCGGTGGAGGACGCGACGTTCGTCACGCTCCACAAGAGCGGCGGCCTCGACGACGACCTCGCTCGGCTTCGCCGAGACGCCGGCGATCGACATCTGCTCGTGCTCCCTCGTCCGTTCGACTGGATGCCCGGTGACATCGCCCGCGATCTACTCGACAACGGATGTGACCGATCCGACGGCGCGCTCGTCTGCGAGCGGCTCACCCGCGACGACGAGGCGATTACCCGGACGACCGTCGGCGAGCTCGCACGCCACGCCGGGGGTACCGACCGGTCGGACACGCCGTTCTCGGACCTGTCCGTGCTCGTCGTCCGCCGGTAACGTCGGGGCGGAGCGGTGGCGCGGTTCGACCGTTCCGATGGCTCGGCTTAGTAACCGTTATACACCGGGTGACCTATGCTGAAACCATGCAACGACGCGCTGTGGCCGTGTACGTCGCGCTCTTCGTGCTGATCGCGGGGGGAGCGGGAGTCCTCACTGCGACGGCCGATAGCCCTGAGATCGGCTTCGACAACCCCGATTTCGAGGTCTCGCAGAATGATCGGATCGAAGTGGACGGCGAGGAGTGGACCGTCGCCGAGATCACCGAGGTCGAGTCGGGCGGCGGCGGTGGTCACGGTGGCGGGGGCGGCGCTGAGACCTCGATCGTGGCGACACTCGAGCGCAACGTCACGGCGGACCAGTCCGAGACCTGGGCGAACGAGTCGACGGTTCAACTCGACGACCGGGAGTGGCGCGTGGAGATCACGGGGGACGACCCCAACAGCTTCACGCTCGTGGAGGTTCCCGATCGGCAGGCCATCCTCGAAAACGATCCGCAGGCCGACAACGAGACGGTCCAGCGTGACGACGGCGAGTACGTCGTCGTCACCGAGGACGGCGAGTCGACGCTCGTCCCGGCCGGAGAGTACTTCCCGGCCCCCGAGGAGCGGGCGTACGCCACGGGCGACTCCATCGAGTACGGCGACCAGAGCGTGACCGTCGACAACGTCACGGCGGATCAAGCGGTGCTCGCCTGGGAGGCGACGGAGACCGAGAGCATCGAGATCGAGCAGCACTCGCGGGTCACGATCGGCGAGACGGAGTTCGTCGCGCACTTCGCCGACGCCTCGACGCTGCAGCTGTCGAGCGACATCGAGGGGTACGAGGCGCAGGTCGCTCAGATCGACCAGTTCCAGCAGTACAGCAGCGGACTGACGCGCGTGCTCGTCCTCGCGTTCCTCTCATCCCTGCTCCTGCTCGGCGCGGCGTTCATCCCCTCGCGGTACTGATCCGACCGCGCGCGACTTCGGCTCCGCTCTTCGTTTCGTTCTCGTCTCTCGCCTCGGGGACGCCGGTCGCTTCGCGTCTCCCGCGGAGCGAGACCGCGACCGACACGGTATCCGTCCCGCGCTCGTTATGCGGGATATGAGTTCCACCCGAGGGAAGGTGCGACAGCTCGCTCCGCACTGGGCCGCGATGTTCCTGCTGATGATCGCCGCGCTGTCGCTCGTCGAGCGAGTCGTCGGTCCGATCGGACTCCTGCCCTCGGTGGTACTTGTGGTCGCCGTCGCGGTCGGCTACCCGTCCGTCGTCAGGGCGCTCGGCGTCGCACCGCCGGTCTGGCGGCGTTCCTGACTCGCCTCGTCGTGGAGGTCGCCGGCGATCGCCGACCTCGCGGACTCCGGCGTCGTACCGCGATAACACTGATGTCAGTCGATCACCCGGGGGTCCCTTTCCTTTTTATACGTGTTCGTCGCCTACGACCGGTATGAGCGACGAAAGCGCGGCTCCGGTCACGACGGAGCTTCCGGACGCACCGTTCCACACCAGCGGCACCGACCACATCACGGTCTGGGGAAGCAACGAGGCCGACACGATCGCGTTCTACCGCGACCTGCTCGGGATGCCCCTCGTCCTCCGCCAGCCGAACCTCGACGACCCGTCGCAGACGCACCTGTTCTTCGACACCGGGGACGGCCGCATCCTGACGTTCTTCGTGAGCGACGACCGCCCCTCGGCCCGCGGTCAGCGCGCCGGTACGGGCGCGGTCCACCACCTCTGTTTCAGCGTCGAGCCCGACGAGTACGAGGATATCATGGCGGCGCTAGCGGAGGCCGGCAAGGGGTACAACGTGTTCGACCGCGGGATTTTCCACTCCATTTACACCCAAGACAACAACGGACTGGTCATCGAGCTCTCCGCCGACAAGTACGAGATCCCCGACGACCGCAAGGGCGAGGTGCTCGCGACCGCTCAGCGTCTCCGCGAGGAGGACGGCGCCGACTTCGCACAGGACCGCCACATGAAGGGCGCCTTGGAGGAGCTCGGCCTGCCAGTGAAGAAGCACGACCTGCCCGACGCGGACGCGGGCGTCGGCGTATGAGCGGTCGGACGCCGTACGCCGGCGACGACCCGCACGGCGACGAGGAGCTGGTGACGACCGGGACGCCGGTCAGTGAGGCCGACGCCGCCGTCGTCCTCGTTCACGGTCGCGGCGCGACCGCGCGGAGCATCGTCGGCTTCGGCGAGGAGGTCGCCGGCGACGGCGACGTCGCGCTGTCGCCGGCGGCGAAACCGCCGGCTGTCAGAGAGACCACCGGTCTCTCACTACTCGCCCCCCAGGCCGCCTCCAACACCTGGTACCCGAACTCCTTCCTCGCGCCCGTCGCGGACAACGAGCCCGGTCGGAGCTCCGGGCTCCGCGCCGTCGGCCGCGCGGTCGAGACGGCGACGGACGCGGGAGTCTCGCCCGAGCGCGTCCTCGTCGCCGGGTTCTCGCAGGGCGCCTGCCTCGCGAGCGAGTTCGTCGCGCGGAACCCGACCCGGTACGGCGGGCTCGCGGTGCTGAGCGGCGGGCTGATCGGCGAGTCGGTCGACGTCGACGACTACGTCTCCCACGCCGCGGCCGCGGTCGACGGGGACGCCGCCCAGTCGCTCGGCGGGACCCCGGCGTTCCTCGGTTGCAGCGATGTCGACCCGCACATCCCGGAGGCGCGCGTCCACGAGACGACCGCGGTGTTGGAGGCGCTCGGCGCCGACGTCGACGAACGGATCTACGAGGGGATGGGCCACGGGATCAACGAGGACGAGACGGACGCCGTCGCCGCGCTGGTCTCGTCGCTGTCGTGAGGCCGGGATCGCCGCTGTCGTGCGGCCGAACGCGTCGCGTCGCGGGACGCGCCGCCCCTCACGCCAGCCAGTCGTCCGGCTTGGTGTCGTAGTCGACCTCACCGGCTTCGATTCGCTCGCGGATCTCCGGGTCGAGGTCGTGTTCGGTCACCTCGCCGCCGTCGTACTGGAAGCGCACGCCGATCTCCTCGCCCTCCGGCTCGGTGCCCCGGCGCTTCGCCCGGCGTATCGCCTCGTCGGAGTACTCGACGCGTATCGTCGCGAGGTTCACCGGGCGACCCCACAGTTCGAAGACGCGCTTCAACGTCTCTTTCGCGGACTCCTCGTCGAGCGCGACCCCGTTGAACCGGTGGCCGAGCAGGAGCTCGCCCCGGTTCCGGAAGTTACCGTCGAGTACGACGACCGTCGGCTTCCCGAAGTTCGTGAACTGCAGGAGGAGCTTCCGGCGGACGTCGTCCGCGTCGACGCTGGCGACGCGGTGCTCCTCGGCCGCCCGGCTGTACTCGTACGTGAAGTAGTTCCCCTCGCGGACGAACTCGTCGGTGAGGAACGCGTCGATGAACGTCACGTCGTTGTGGCTCTCCCGCACCTCCAGCATCCGGTCCCAGCCGGCGGTCCGGTCGACGTCGGCGAGCGCCTCGTCGACGGTCGCGTACCGGTCGACCTCGAACATGTACCGGGCGCGCTCCGCCAGCGTCTCCCGCGAGACGTTGCGCAGCGCGCCGCGGTGCTCCGGCCGCGAGAGGACGTAGTGTCGCTCGGCGAGCCCCTCGCGAGTGAGGAGCTTCCACGGGTACCGCTCGATGTCCGGGCCGGTTCCGGGACCGACCTCGCCGTCGTCGGTCCGGGCGGAGATCGCCCGGTCGACTGCCTCGGCGTCGACCCGCGGGTCGCCGTCGGCGGCGAGGTCGGCCAGTTCGTCGAGCGTCGCGGGTCCGGCGCCGGCGATCGCGGGGTGAGGTTCGAGCGCCTCGGCGACCTCGTCGAGGTCGATCCGCGAGTGGAAGTTCTCCGGCGTCACCCCCTCGACCCGGAGCAGTCTGTCGATCACGTCGCGACGAGCGGTCCGCAGCTCGACGTGGGTCCACAGCTCGAAGCCGAGCTTGTAGGGGTTGAGTCCGGGCGAGCCGAGCACCCGCGCCATGTGGTCCGCGTAGGTGAGGAACTCGTCGGGGCCGGCGAACCCCTCGCCGCCCATCATGACGGACTCCCAGTAGGTCGCCCATCCCTCGTTCATCACCTTCGTCGACTTCTGTCCCGCGAAGTAGTACGCCTCTTCGCGGATCGCGTCGATGACGGTCGTCTCCCACGGATCGCGGTCGACCGCCTTCCCGCTCTCGGAGTCGTACCGCTTCCCGTAGTCGCGAAGGAACGCGAGCACGTCCGGGCGCGGCTCCTCCGGCTCGACGCCCTCGCCGTGTGTCTCAAGCCACTCGTCGTCGAACACGTCGCGGCGCACCTCCTCGGAGAGGTCCAGCTCCGCGATCTGCTCTTCGACCGCCGCGAGCGGGTCGTCGTCGGGGTCGTTCACGTCCTCGGCGACTCCCGGGTCCTCGACCGACCGGGCGGCGTCGACCGGGCTGTGCTGGTCGATCGTGTCCTCGAGCGCGCTCACGGCGTCGACGAGGCGCTCGACCTCGTCGCGGTCGACGTCTGGCCGGTCGGCGATCGCGGCGATCCGGTCCGCGTTGCGCTCCAGCCGCGCCGCGGCGTTCGGCCCGCCCTCGCCGCGGTCGGCGTACAGCCCGAACCAGCCGTTGTTCGCGAAGAAGTCGGCGTGGGCCTCGACGTGCGTGATGACGGCCTTCTGGTCGGCGATCGAGTTCGACTCCTGGAGGAACGCGTGGCTCGGGTCGTCGTTGTTGACGATCTCGAACGCCTTCCCGAGCCCGTGGCGGTCCTTCTTGCGCTGTCGCTCGTAGTTCATCCCCCAGCGCCAGTGCGGGTAGCGCCGCTGGAAGCCGCCGTAGGCGATCAGCTCGTTCATCTCGTCGTGGCCGACCACCCAGTACCGGACCGGGTACGGGTCCAACCCGAGGCGCTCCGCGAGCTCGCGGGCCTCCGCGGCGGGCTCGTCGAGGGACGTCGCCTCGCGTTTCGCCTCGACGCGCTCGTCTCTCATCGGCGCTCACCCCCTCGGCCGGCGGTCGCGCCGCGGTCGCCCGTCGCGTCGTCAGACGACTCGGTGCTGAGGATCTCGTAGATGGCGTCGGTGACGTCGGCCGGTTCCGACACGCGAGCGACGGCGACGTTGTCGGTGTCGCCGAGGGCGCTCTCCACCTCGTCGGCGTGGCGCGCGTTCGGCGCGGCGCCGCCGGGCTGAGTCTCCACGTACGCGTGGAGGTTGGCGTCGATCGACTCCATCAGCGGGATCACCGAGTCGGTCGTGTCGCTGCCGGAGTTCTCCGAGTCGCCGGCCGCGAAGACGTAGCGGTTCCACTCGCTGTACGGGTACTCCTTTAAGATCTCCGCGACGAGCTCGTAGGCGCTGGAGATCCGGGTGCCGCCGCCGGACTGGATCCCGAAGAACTCATCGCGGTCGACCTCCCAGGCCTCCGCGTCGTGGACCACGTACCGGAACTCCGCGGCGTCGTACTTCCCCGTCAGGTACCAGTCCATCGGGGTGAACACGCGCTCGACCAGCTCGCGTTTCGTCTCGCGCATCGAGCCGGAGGCGTCCCGCACGTTGACGACGACGACGTTGCGCTCGCGCTTCTCGACCACCTCCGGGTGCCGGAACCGCTCGTCCTCCCGGCGGAAGGGGACGCTGTCGAGCCCATCCCGACGGATCCGGTGGCCCACGGGTTCGCGATCGATCTCGTCGTCGAGCGCGTCGAAGCTCTCCCAGCGGTCGAGCGCCGTCACGGGCTCGCCGCGCTCCTCGGCGAGGGTCGCCGCGGCGTCGGCGATCCACGCCCGCGACACGGGGATCCCCTTGTCGCGCGCCCAGGCGAAGGCGTCGTCCACGTCGGCGCCGGCGACGCGGAGCCCCTCGCGGACGTACTCCTCGTCGAAGTCGGTCGCGAGGTGGCGCTTCAACCCGCGCTTGAAGAACTCGTCGACGTCGAGGGTGCCGCGCGGGCCGGCGCGCGCGGTGTCGGTGAAGTCGCCCTCCACCTCCTCGACGACGCGCTTCCCCTTCGGCTCGAGGTCGAGCCCGAGCTCCTCGTCGAGCTCGCGCGCGAACTCCTCGGGGTCCATCTCGTAGTACTCGTGCTCGCCGCCCTCCTCACCGGGGTCGCCCTCCTCGTCGCCGTCGTCCGGGTCGGGGTCGACCGGCTGGCCGGGCTGCGGCTGGCCGTCTCCGCCCTGCCCGACGCCGCCGGCCTCCCGCCTGTCGTACTCGAACTCCGGGAGGTCGACGATCTTCACCGGGATCTTGACCCGGTCGGGCCCGGAGCGCCCGAGGTTGCCGTGGCTGATGAACTGCGCGAGGTCCTCGCGGCGCTGTTCGCCGACCTCGCGGAAGCGCTCGCGGTCGTCGGTCAGTCCCACGTGGCACCACCTCCGTTCCCGTCGCCGCGGTCGCGGCCGCTCCGGCGGTTCGCATCGTCCCCGCCGTCCGCGGCGAGGTCGGCCCACTCGTCGCGCGCGTCGCGCATCACCGCCCGGCTGGTCAGCTCGGCCGACGCGGGGCTGTACCCGCAGTCGACGAGCCGCTCGATCGTCGCCGCCTTCACGCGCTCCGTCTCGGTGTCGGCCGGCGGATCGGCCCACTCGGCCGGGTCGAGCTCCGGGAAGCGCCGCTTCACGTCGGCCAGGTCGTTCGCGTCCAGCACCTCCCGCAGCTCGGGGATCTCGCCGAGCTCGACGTCGTCGACGCTGAACTCGTCGCCGCGGTTCCGCCACGCGTAGCGGGTGAGCGCCCGGATCACGCGCTGCCTGCGGAACTCGGCGACATCCCGGGTCGGGTCGGTGCCGTAGTAGTCGTCCTCGTCGAACCGCCCGAGCGTCTCCGTCTCGAACACCTTCATCGCGAGGGCGTCGGGCTCCTCGGGACCCCGCTCCGTCTCCACCGGCTCGTCGGCGTCCCAGGCGTACACGTGCTCCACGTACTCCGCGACAGTCTCCTCCGAGACGGTCGCCTCCGCCAGCGCGGCGTCGATCACGTCCTCGCGCTGGTGCTCGCGGACGCGCTCGACGACCGGCGTCTTCCGGCTCTCGAACTCCGCGACCTCCGACCGGGAGAACAGCGGCGCCGCCGAGAGCCCGTCGGCCATCGCGTCGAGCACGTCCGTCGGCGTGACGACGCGCTCGACCGGCAGCTCCGGGTGGCTCCGGTCGGCGTCCGCCCCCAGCAGGTCGGCGACGATGTCGCGGGTGTACGTCACCGGGATCCCGTTTCGGCCGTCGCCCCCGCCGAAGTCGACGTCGTCGATCGTCAGCCGTTCGCCGTCGCCGTCGCCCGCCTCCCGTCGGATGTCTCCGGTCTCGTACAGCTCCGCCTTTTCGATCAGTCCGAAGTCGGGCGGGAGGTCCTCCGTATCGAGGCGGGTGGCGACCGCGTACAGCGCCGCCGCCCCGACCGCGTGGGGGGCGAGCTCGCGCTCGGTGACGGTCCCGTCGTCGTCGCGGACGTCGATCGTCAGCGCCGCGGCCCCGGGCTCGTCCGCCGGATCGCGAGCGGGATCGCCGCGTCCGTCCCGCTCCGACTCCTCTACTCCGTCGACGGTCGGCACGCCTCGCACTCCCCCGACCTCGCGGCGCAGCAGCTCCGCCTCCAGCCGCCGGTTCGTCAGGTAGCGGAACTCGTGGCGGGTGAGCCGACGCTTCAGCGCCTTCAGGGGGTCGGCGCCCTCGCGGTCGGCGTGGCGGTCGAGCTCGGCGTCGAGGTCCGGGTTCGAGATGACGATAAGCTGGGTGTCCAGGTCCATCCCGATCCCCTTGTCGAGTTTCACGCGACGCTCGTCGGGGACGTTGAGCAGCCGCCGGAGCAGGTCGGCGTGCTGGCTGGCGTCCTCGACGACCGTGGCGACGCCGTTCCCCTGCGAGAGCACGCCGTCGTAGCTGAACGCCTGCGGGTTCTTGCGCCCGCGCGAGTCGAGCTCGCGGAGCATGCCGCCCATCCACGAGCCGACGAGCCGCTCTTTCGGCGTCCCGTCGTCCTCGGCGTGGAGCACCCCGATCCCCTCGCCGACGTCGACGACGTAGCTCGTCACGCGGAGGTGGTCGCGGTCGGTGATAGCCGAGAACAGGTCCCGGCGCCCCTCGTCGCGGTACGCCGACTCCAGGTGGTCGTACGCCTCGCGGCTGAACGGGTCGAGGTCGACGTCGGCCGCGATCGGGTAGGCGTCCTCGTCGACGGCCTCGGCGATCGACTCGCGGACGTCCTCCGGGAACACGGAGAGCGGGTGCGCCTGCACCGGGCTGCGGTACCACGCGGCGGTGTCGCCGCCGTCGCCGTACGAGAGCCCGCTCCCGCCGCCGATTCCGCTCCCCGCGCCGGTGATGTTCCACTCCACGGTGTAGCGACGCCCGGCCTCCGTCTTCGAGAACTCTCGGAGCCCGTTCACGAGACAGCGCTTGAACTCCGACTTCCCGGTCGCGGTGGGGCCGTCGATCCAGACGATGGTCTCGTCGTTGCCGCGGCCCGCCGCGGCGGCCCGGAGGTCGTCGACGAACGCGTTGAGCGCGGCGGTGTTGCCGAGGACGGCGTGCTCGCCGTCGTTGAACGGGTCGTCGAAGAAGCGGTACCGCTCCAGTCGCTCGCCGCGCTCGCGGACCTCGCGGGTGCCCTCGGACTCGATCGCCGCGAGGACGTAGCGAGCCCCGGAGGCGGCGGCGACGGGGTTCTCCAAAACTCGGTCGACGTACTCGTCGAGGCTCATCGGCGGGTCGTACGCGCCTCGCAGGGTCTCGTCGGCCGCCCGGACGAACCCCTCGCCGTCGGATCGGTCGCGGTCGTTCATCTCATCCCCCGCCGTCCTCGATCTCCGAGCGGGCGACGGCGGCGCCCGCGTACTCTAACACTTCCGCCGCGCCGTCCTCGGAGTAGCCCCGGTCGACGAGTGCGTCGACCCAGGCGCTGCGCTCCTCGTCGTCGAGGTCGGTCGCCGAGACCAGCGCGGAGAAGTTGATGTTGTGCTTCTTGTCCTCCCATAGCTTGCGCTCCAGGGCGCGCCGGAGGCGGTCGTTCTCCTGCGGGTCGAAGCCGCGCCCCTCGCGGGCCCGCCGGGACACCCAGTTCGACACCTCCTGCCGGAAGTCGTCCTTCCGGTCCGAGGGGACGTCGAGCTGCTCTTCGACCGCCCGCATGAACGTCTCGTCGGGTTCCGTCTCCCGGCCGGTGAGCTCGTCGTCGACGGTGGCGTCGTCGATGTACGCCATCACGTGGTCCATGTACTTCTCGCCCTGTCGGCGGAGCTCGTCGACGTCGTACGCCAGCGCGTGCCGGACGTCCTCGATGGCTCGCTCGCGGTACTCCTCGCGGACGGTCTCGAGGAGGCGCTCGTAGCGGTCGAGGTCCTCGGCCGCGATGGAGCCGTGGCCGCCGAGGTTCGCCTCGAAGTGGTCGAAGACGGACAGCGGCGAGAGGTAGCCGCGGTCGCGGTGGGTGGCGTCCATGATCGCCTCGGCGATCTCGTCGCCGATGAACCGGGCGGAGACGCCGTCCATCCCCTCGCTCACGTCGGCCTCCTCGGCGGCGTCCTCGCGGAGCTTCCGTCCGTCGATCTCCTCGTCCTCCAGCTCGCCGTTGTACACCTTCGCCTTGTCGAGGAGGCTCACCGTCTCGTCGGTGGGCTCCTCTAACCGGGTGAGCACGCCGAAGAGGCCGGCCATTTCCAGCGCGTGCGGCTCGACGTGGACGTTCGGCACGTCGGCGTTGGCGAGCATCTTCTCGTAGATCTTCGCCTCGCTGTCGTACTCCAGCACGTACGGGTAGTCGATCCGCTTGGTGCGGTCGTTGAACGCCTCCATCTTCTCGTCGCCCGTCTTCTCGCGGTACTCCGGCATGTTCGTCCGGCCGACGATCACTTGGTCGATGTCGATCCGCGGGTTGTTCTTCGGCTTGATCGTCGACTCCTGGGAGGCGTGCAGGAAGTCGTAGAGGAACTCCCGCTGCAGCTTGAGCAGCTCCTCGCCGGAGAACAGCCCGCGGTTGGCGTTACAGAACGCCCCGGCGTAGTCGAACGCGCGCGGGTCGGACTCGCCGTAGACGGCCAGCTTCGCGTAGTTGACGTCGCCGGTGAGCTCCGTCTCGTCCTGGTTCTTCTTGTCTTTCGGCTCGAACGTCTCGATGCACTCCCGGCGGTTCTCGTCGGCGACGAGCCGGACGACCTCGACGTGCTCGTCGAGCACGCGCTGGAGGTCGTCGTCGTAGTGCGCGAGCAGCTCGTTCAGGTAGAACTCCGATGCCGGATCCGGGTGCTGGTCGTTCCGGAGGGTGTACGGAGCGTCGAGCCGCTCGTTGAGGTCCTCGATCACCGCCTCGCGCTGCGGGCGCGGGAGGAGCACGAGCGGGTCTTGGTTCATCGGCGAGCGCACCGTGTCGTCGCCCGGATCCTGGTCGTCGATCACCGAGCAGAGGTCGACCCATTGGAAGGTGTACATCCGGCCGGCCTCCTCGTGGGTGTACGCCTCGAAGTACCGGCGCGTGAGGTAGTCGAAGTGGGACTTCCCGGAGCCGACCGGGCCCAAGAGGAGCTTGATCCGCTTCTCGGGGCCGAGCCCCCGAGCGCCGGACTTCACCTTGTTGACGAACTCGTGGATCGCCTCGTGGACCTCGCGACCGTAGAAGACGTTCTCGCCGTCGTGGAGCGGGTCGTCGGCGGCGAGCGAGTACTCGACCACGCCGCGTTCCTCGTCGTACCGCGTACCGTAGTGGTCGAACATGTCGGCGACGCGCTGGTGCGCGTTCCGCGCGATGCGCGGCTCTTCGTACAGCGCGTCGAGGTACCAGTCGAACGAGCGGGGTTCCCGAAGGTCGTCCGGGACGTTCGTCCGGTACTCCTCGCTGAGCCGTTCGAGCGTGTGTCGTTCTGACATTGTATCACGTTTCTCGGACGGGCGAGGACCTCGCGGCCGGACCGGGAGTCCGGGTTCGGCCGGCGGTCGCGACCCGGCCGTCGGGCCGGATCCGCCGCGCGGACGCGCGGCTCTCCGTGCCGGAACGACGGCTCGTCGAGCCGCGAACGCCGCTGTCGTCGAGGGGGACCCGCCGCGGGTCACCGTTTCGCCCGTAACCGAGGCTATATGTATGGGAGGGATTCACACTCATAAGTGTGTCGGCGGTTCACACGTGACACGCGCCCGGGGACCCGCCCGCGGCTTGCGGTTTTCGCGTCCGTGAGGCGGCCGGAATCGGCACGCAGCGGACATAAAACGGGGGTGTGGGCGATCGGAGGCTGAGAGCGGTCGCGGCTGGAGGTCGAACCGAGTCCGCCGTCGGAGACCGGTTGCGGCCCGACCGACGTCCGAACCGGTTCGGTCTGGTACCGGTTCGACCTGGTACCGGTTCGGCCGGGAACCGGAAACGTCGCCCCCGGTGCGCAGTCTTTTGCCGGTCGCCGCCTCACGCCCGGTGTGACGTTCAGTATCTGCGTTCGCGAGCGGTACACCGACGACGACGGCGACGACCAGGTCCGCTACGGCGTGGCGGTGACCACCCGACTGCCGGGGGTCGGCACGCTGTGTCCGTTCGCGTCCGCGGACGGCGCGGTGGCGACGCAGTCGCTCGTCAACGTCGAGCTCGGCCGGAAGGGGATCGAGTACCTCGGCGACGGGCTCGCCGTCGACGACGCCTTGGAGGCCCTGTTGAACGCCGACGAGGGGAAACCGGAGCGTCAGCTCCACGGCGTCGACGCCGACGGGACCTTCGCGTTCTCCGGCGACGAGTGCCGCGACTGGTACGGGCACGTCGAGGGGGAGAACTACACCGTCGCCGGCAACCTCCTCACGGGCGAGGACGTGGTCGACGACACCGCGGCCGCATATGAGTCCGACGCCCACGGCGACGCCCCGCTCGCGGAGCGGCTGATCGACGCGCTCGCGGCGGGCCACGCGGCCGGCGGCGACAAGCGGGAGGACTTAGAGGTCCAGTCCGCGGCGCTCCTCGTCAGTAACACCGAGGAGGCGGTCGACGACCCGTACTACAACGACCTCCGCGTCGACGCGAGCGAGACGCCGGTGGCCGACCTCCGCGAGACGTACGAGACGGCGAAGCGCGGCTACGAGACGGTCTTGGAGAAGTACGCCGACGAGATGGACGAGGGCGACGCCGACGGCGACGGAGACGGCGACGAGTAGCCCTCGCGAGAGGCGCTCTCCGCCCCCTACAGCGACAGCCGCGTCAGAATCGGCAGGTGGTCCGAGGGGTACCGACCGCGGTCGTCGCGGTCGGCGAGCGTGGCGAACGCCGCGACGTCGAACGCCGGCGAAACGAGCGCGTGGTCGATCCGACGACCGTCTATCAGCCGCGCGAAGTCGGTGAGGCTCGTCTCCGGGCCGTGTCGGAGGTCGGCGACCGCGGCGGCGTCGCGGAGCGCGGGCGGGTCGTCGCTCGGGGTCTCATGGCCTCGGGAGTCCGCCTTCGGGTCGTCGCCGAGAAGTATCCGATGCGGGTCGGACCCCGGCGTGCAGTTGAGGTCGCCGACGAGAACGGTCGGGCTCGATCCGCCGGGTTCGTCGGCGGCTCGCTCGCCCATCTCGGGGAGTCGCTCGCGGAGCAGCCGTGCCGACTCGCGCCGCGCCTCCGCGCTCACGTGGTCGAAGTGCGTGTTGACGACGAGCGGTTCCGCGGTCCCGTCGACGGCGCGGACCCGCGCCCACGTCGCGATCCGCGGGTGGGCGGCGCCCCAGTCGGTGGACGGCCCGCTCGGCGTCTCGGAGAGCCAGAATGTGCCGTCGGCGACGACTTCCCAGCGGTCGGACCGGACCGCTATCGGACACCCCTCGCCCTCGCCGCTCGCCGACCGCCCCCGTCCGACGAACTCGTAGCTCGGGAGCCGATCGCGGAGGTCCCGCCGCTGCTCCGGAAGCGGCTCCTGAAACGCGGCGACGTCCGGGCGGTGGAAGCGGACGAGTCGCGCGACTGCGTCGCGGCGGTCGTGCCAGGCGTCGTGGTGGTCGCCGCGGTTGGCGTAGCGGACGTTGTAGCTCAGTACCCGAATCGCGGTCATAGTCGGGGGAATCGTGGGCGAGGCGATTAAAAGGGAGGGAACGCGACGCCGCTCGGTCCGCCGACCGAACCGCGCCTACGCCGAGAACTCGTACAGCTCGTCGCCGACGTGGTGGATCGACTCGACGACCTTCCCGCTGTCCCCGACCATCTCGTCGCCGTCGACCATCGCGCGGCCGACCGCGAGCACCTTCTCGTGCGTCTCCTCGGCGATCACGACGAGGTCGCCCTCGCGGATCTCCGAGTCGGCCTCGACGATGCCGGGTCGCATGACGTCCGCGCCGTCGGAGACGAACGAAATCGCGCCCGCGTCGACCGTGACGATCCCGGTCTTCGGCTCGTAGTCGTTCGCGCCCCGGACGGTGAGGAACGGCTCGTCGTCGTCGACGTAGAAGACGGCCGGCTCGCCGTCGACCAGGACGAGTTCGTAGTTCGCGTCCACGAACTCGACGAACTCGAACGTGTCCCCGTCGATGTCGACGCCGAGGTGGTCGGCGACCGCCTCGCGGATCGCCGCGATGTCGTCGCTCCGGAGGTGGTGCCGCGATTTCACTTTCATGGGCGTCCCGTCGACCGCTCGGCCGATAAATGGTCCGCTCCGCGGCGTGAGTGGGGGCGTACCCCCGCTCAGCGTCCCGCAATCTTCCCGGGCGCGCCGCGGATCTCCCGCCGAGCGCGGTGATATTCACCGCGCGCGCCGCGATCCCCCCGCCGGTCATGCCGATCCCCGCCCTCGGGGCTCTCATGCGGTTGGACCGATCAAAACGGCCTTAAGCAACCTCTTCATATCGGTTCGTATGCTCAACCCGCTCATCGCGAACGTCGCGAACACGCCCGCGATCGTTCTCGGGGTGATCGCGACGCTGACCGTCGTCCTCGTCACCAGCCTGAAGGGGACGGGGTGGGACCCCACGACCGACATCTCGGACGAGATACTCGAACGCCGCGCGTCCGCGGTCCCCGAGACGGACTTCCCGGAGCCCGGTAACCGCGCCGTCGGCGGCGGCGGTGGCGGCGGCGCCATCCCCGCGGGCGGCGCCGAGGGCGAGGAGGGCGAACTGGAGGACGGCAGCGCCGTCAGCGCCGGCCCCGCCGACGTAGAGGAGGTCGAGCAGTTCGAGGTCGAGTTCGTCAAGCAGGGGGAGACGGTCGAGCTCTCGAACGACCAGCCCATCTTGGACCAGGGCGAAGACGAGGGGTGGGACCTCCCGTACGCCTGCCGACAGGGCCAGTGCGTCTCCTGTGCCGGGCACATCACCGACGGCCCCTCGGAGGACTTCGTCGAGCACGACAACCAGCAGATGCTCGAGGAGGCCGAGATCGACGACGGCTACACCCTGACCTGCGTGGCGTACCCCCGCGACTCCTTCAGCATCGAGACGGGCGAGGCACCGTAGTCCGTCCGGCGGACCGCGATCGCCGTCCCAGATCGAGCACACCGCGTTTTCTCCCTCTTCTCCGCCCGCTCGCGACACCCTTTTTCCCGTCTCGGCCGAACGACTGGTATGGCAGTCACCACGGTCCTCGGCGGCGGCGCCGCGCTCCTCGTCGCGGCCGCGGCCGCGCTCGTCTACCGCGACGCCGCGCGCGTCGGGGTGGACCTCGGCTCGCCGCCGCTGTGGGCCGGCCTCCTCGTCGTCACCTCCGGTGCCGCCCTGACCACCTTCCTGCTCGTCCCCGACGCGCCCCTCCCGGGGGTGCTCGTCCTGGCCGCGCTCGGGCCGCTCCTCTATCTCCTCGAACGCGACGACTCCATGCACGGCGACGATCCCGCCGACCCGACCCGCCTCCCGAGCGAGTCGGAGCGCGCGGACGACTCCGAGGAGTGACTGCGGCGTAACTGGGAACGGTTTCGATATCCCTTCCCGAGGGATCGACGGTGACACAGTTCGTTTCGTCGGTTCGAACCGCTCGGAAACCGCAAGCTTCCATAGGCTCGGGTGCTAACTCTCGCCAATGAGCGACGAGAGCCTCGCGGACCGAGTCGAAGAGTGGATGGTCGGACAGATGCCGATCATCCAGATGCACGGCGGAACGAGCGTCGTGCGCGAGGCGGACCCCGAGAGCGGCGAGGTCGTCGTCGAACTCGGCGGCACCTGCTCCGGCTGCGGCATCTCGAACATCACGGCCGACAACATCCGCCGCGACCTGATCATGGACTTCGACGAGGTGGACAACGTGACGGTGCGGACCGCTTCCTCCGGCGATCAGGGCGCCTCCACCGTCGAGGGCGGTCGCGGCGGCGAGCTGAAACACGAGACCGAGTCCGCGAACCACTTCTGAAACGGATCGGTCCGCGGCTCTCTCCGTTCGCTACCTCACAGCGACGTGAACGGCAGCGTCGCGAGCGAGTCGGGACCGTAGTCGAGCGCGTCGGCTTGGGACGTTCCCTCCGGCGTCGCCAGGTCGATCACTCGCGGCGCGTTGTCGACTGCGCCGTCGCGCGCGCCGCCGAAGACGAACGCCTCGGGATCAATCGACACCGCTCGCAAGCTTCCTCGGTCTTCTGACCCGACGATCGGCAGCACCTCCCAGTCCGAGAGGTCGGCGCCGCCGACCACCGACTTCGGTATCGAGACCACTGCCGTGTTCGACTCGAAGCTGGCGAACACCTCCGGCGTGCCGAGGCCCTGTCCGTCGGCGTCGGTGATCCCTCTGCCGAAGCCGCTCGCGTCGACCCGGTACTGCCACGGATCGGCGAACTGAGCCGTGAGGTCGAGGTCGCCGAGCGCACTCGTTCGTCCGCCGTTCGCCTCGGGATCGCGGAGGTATACGAGGAAGTAATGCGGCGAGAAGTCGCCGCCGAACGTGTCGTACAGATTCTCGACCTCGAAGGCGAACCGGTACTCGTCCTCCGTCTCCAAGACGCGGAACGAACGCAGGTCAAACGCGCCCTCCTCGAAGTTATCGCCGGTGGGATAGACGTACTCGCCGGGCCCGTTGTCGTCGCCCTGCGGATCGCTGATCTCGGCGACGATATCGCCGGGTGCGACGGTGACGCTCCCCGATGCCAGCTCGTCCCCACCGTCCGGCTCTCGGACGACGATATCGAACGTGCCGATCCGCGAGATCCGGAAGCCGATCTCGACCGTCTCGTCCGTCGCGTTCGGCGGGAGCCGGACGTTGCCGAGCGCCTCCACCTCGTCGTCGACGAGTATCTCGACGTTCGTCCCGCCGACGAAGCCGGCGTCGTTGGAGCCGGTCGCGGTGATGAACGCTTCGTTGAGGTCGGCCTCGTCCGCGATATCGACGGTCAAGTCCTGCTCCGGCCGCTCGTACTCGGGGAGCCGGTTGATCTCGGCTCCCCGCGCCGGGCGTAGCCTGACGGCCGTTCCGCCGCTCGGGGCCGTCGACGCGAGCAGCGTCGTCTCGGGGTCGACGACCGCCTCGTCGATCCGGACGCCCGTCGGGTCGGCGTCGACGCCGGCACCGAGCGCGTCGGAGTGGATCTCGGCGACGTACTTCGGACCGCTTCGACCGTTGCCGTTCCCGCGTCCGTTGCCGTTCTCGCGGCCGGGCGCCTCGCCCGACTTCCCGGGAGCGAGGAACTCCAGCGGGACGTCCACGGCTCGGCCGTCGCCGTTCGTCATGACGCCGACGTACCACTCCTCGTCCGCCCGGCGCGCGATCGCGAGGTAGTCCCCGATCGCGGAGCCGACGACGCGGGTCTCGTCCCAGCCGGCCGCCGGGACCGACTCGATGAACCCGAACTCCGGTTCGGCGTCGAAGTTCTCCGCGTCGGGGGTGTACCCCTCGTACTCGGCCGGAATCGGGGAGGAGCCCCCCGGCTCGGTGACCGCGACGGCGTTGAGGTTGAAGCCGCCCACGTCGCCGGTGAACCCCTCTTCCCCCTCGGCGTAGTCGAGCTCGATCGCGATCTCGTTGTCGCCCGCGTCGAGCTCGACTTCGGTCGCGAACAGGTCCCAGTCGTCCCAGTAGTCGGTGAAGTCGGGCTCGATCGTCTCGGTCTCCCCGTTGACGCGCAGAGTCGCCCGCGGCGCGCCGGCGTCGACGACGCGTCCCGCGTTCTCCTCGGGCGCGCTCGCGTACCGGAGGCGGAGGTCGTACGTCCCGGCCGCGGGGACGTCGCTGACCGTGAACGAGACCGACGACCCGCTCGGGGCGCGGTTCGGGTCGACGGCGACGAAGTTGGTCCCGAACGCGTTCCGCCACGAGTCGTCGGTGACGAGGCCGTCGATAGCGCCGGCGGCGGCCTGGAGCGCCTCGCCGACCGCGAACGTCTCGTCGACGTACCCCTCGATCCGGTCGGCGGCCATCTGGAGCCCGCTGAGGTACGTCGGGTACATCGCGAGCTGCTTCGCGCGGGTGGTCTGGATCTGGTCGCCGCGGTCGTCGCCGAAGGTGAGATCGAAGATGCCCGGCTGGAAGCTCACCGGACCGGCGAGGTTCCGCGTGAACGGGAGCGTGACGTGGTGATCGCGGCCGACGTTCGAGCCGAGCTGGCCGAAGCCGTCGTACTCTTGGGCCTTGACGACCTCGCGGTTCGCCACGTTCGGGTAGGTGCGGATCTCGCCGGTCGGCTTGATCCCCTCGTGGATCTCCAGCAGCTGGCGGTCCGCGGCGGCCTCGCGGATCACCAGCCGGTGATGGTTCACCGCGAGCTGGTTGTGCTGGTTGTGCGTCGGCTCGGAGCCGTCGCCGTCGATGCCGAGGCCGGGGTCCGAGACGTAGCCGTTCTTGATCGAGTTGATGCCGACGTCGTCGTACCCCGCGAAGACGTCCTCGTCGAGGATCGCTCCCTCGTAGTTCGGGAGGTTCCCGGCGGTCTCGTTGTGGATCGTCATCTCGACGGGCTCCGGAAGCGACGCGCCGAAGTCGGTCACCTCCCGCACGTCGAAGTCCGGGTACGAGTCGTCGACGCCGAACCCGAAGCCGGAGCCGTCGCCCGGATAGGTGCTCCATCCCTCGTTCCATCCCTCGACGAGCACGCTGTCGATCCCGTTCTCGCTCGCGAACCGCATGTACCGCTTCATCCGCTCGGTCCGGGCGCCGTGCGTGTAGGCGGCCGGGTTCCCGCCCCCACCGGCGATCTCGTCGTCGGTCCTGTACTCCCAGTTGGCCGACCCGGCGATCATCGTCCACCAGATGCCGACGTACTTGCGCGGCTCGATCCAGTCGGTGTCGGGCTCCCCGCCGGCGGTCGGGAGCGCCGACTCGTCGAGCGGGTCGGAGAGCAGGGGGACGAGCTGCGACTCGATCAGTCCGCCCGGTCGCTCGACGACCTGCATCGTCCGCCACGGCGTCGCCGCGGGCAGTTCGAGCGAGGCCTTCGTCCCGTCGGGGAGGGGCGTCAGCGCCGTGGCGAACTCGGTCCCCCCGTCGTCGTCGCGGGGCGCGAGCGTCGTCGCGGCGTAGTCGTCGAGGTTCGCCTCGTGGACGCTCAGGTAGGCGTCGCCGGCGTCGACGGTCAGGGGCGTGTGCGCGCCGGTCCGGATCGGCGTCCCGGTCGGCCGCGTCTCGCGGGTCCCGCCCGGAATCTCCGAGAGCGGCGTCTCCGCGTACTCCTGCTCGAACCGCGGGTTCGTCACCTCGTTGCGGATCCACCACGCGTCGTAGTCGTCCGCGAACGCGACGCCCGTGTTCTCCGACTCGACCACCGCCCGCTCGGCGTTGCTCGCGAATCCCTCGCCGAGGACGACCCGGAGCCCGAGCCCGTCGTCGAAGACGCGGACCTGCAGGGTGGCGGCTCGGCCGTCCACCGCCCCGTCCGCGCCGGGGCCGTTACCCCCGTCCGATTCCCCGTCCGTGAGCCCGATGTGCAGGGCGTTGTACTCCGCGGATACCTCCTCGAATGCGCCCCACACCGGCTCCCACCGCTCGGTGGCCGCCTCGCGCTCGGTGCCCGTGACGGTCAGGGGGACGGCTCCCCCGTCGGCCGCGCTCGACGCGCCGAACGAGGCCTGATTCCGGAAGTCGAACCCGAGCGGCGACGGCTCGACGTACGTCGTCCCGCCGCGAGCGACCTCGTAGGTCGGGACGCCGTCGGCGACGTCGACGGTCACCGCGATCGATCCGTCCGGCGACTCGACCGTCTGGACCGGTCCGTCGGCGTCGTTCGCGACCGCCTCGGCGTCCGCGGCGGGCACCTCCCGCGAGTACGCGGCCGCGGCCACCAGCGCCCCCACGCCGCCAAGAAATCCGCGACGGCTCGTCTTTCCAAATCTGTGCTGTGATTCTTTTTCGCGCATTGTGATCTCGCCATGAACGCGATGTTTGTTAATGATATTGTAACGAACGAGAGGTGTTTCATCCGTACGCATTCGAGTAAAAAATACGCGAACCAACGCGTTCGGACCCGGCGTCGAGTCGAGGGCGGCGACGGCTCGTCGGCTACAGGGCGTTCTCTAACGCGGACGCGACGCTCCGCGCCTTCTCCGCCAGCGGCTCCGGCACGTCACCGGCCGCCTCCGCCTCCCGCAGCTCGTCGTCGTCGACGCGCTCGACCCGACCGCCCGGGTGCTTCACCACGTCGACGTGGAGGTCAACGTAGCGGGCGGCGTCGGGGAACACCTCGACCGGGGTGCAGACGTTGACGTAGGTGCCGCGAACCGTCCCGTCGCGCCCGCGGTACGTGGTCGGGTACCACCACCGGCCCTCCTTCAGGCTCGTCTCGGCGACGTCGCCCGCCTCGCGAGGGGTGCCGAGCCCGTCGTAGCTGCCGCCCCCGGTCATCTCGCGCTCGACCGCGACCGACCCGTCGGCGTCGACTCCGGTCACCGTCGCCTCGCCGAGGGTGATCAGCCTCCCGTCCGGCTTCCCGTGTTCGAGCCGGAGTGCGTCGCCCTCGCTCGGACCGAACGCGTCGGTCACGACGCCGAACGGGAACTCGGCGTCCGGGTCCGGATCGCAGAGCGCCTCCGCGAGGTCGACGCCGGCCGAGGCGTCGGCCGACCCCGCCTTCACCCGGTGGTGTCCCGGCATCGTCGACGTCGCCTCGCGGCGCCGGTCGTCGAGCGCGAACCGGCTCTCGCGGCCGAACCACACCCAGACGCCCGCGTTCGGCGACGCGATCGGCTCGTCGCGGAGGAGGCCGGGGTCGTCGAGGACGCCGATCCCGCCGGCGGCGTCGACCGCCTCGTCGAGCCCCTCCGCGGCCGCGACGGCGCGCTCCAGCCCGGCCTCCAGCGTCTCCGTCCCCGCGTCGACCGCGGGGGGCTTCCAGACGGCCCGCCAGCCGTCCGGCGGCTCCAGTCCGAGGAGGTCGAGCATCCCCGAGAGCTCCCGCGCGGCCTCGTCGTTCCGGACGTCGACCCTGGTGCCCGACCCCGGTTCGAGCGCGACGAGCCCGCCGCCGGCGCGCAGCGAGCCGTCCAGCCCCGGACGGCGGTCCGTCCACGGCGCCGCGGACTCGTCGACCCGCACCCGGACCGGGTCGCCGGTCTCGACGCGGTCGTCGACGCTCCCGTACGGGAGGTACCCCTCGGCGGTGGCGTCGTCGCCGCCGCCGACCCGGAGCCGCACCACCGCCCCGCCGCCGAGCGTCTCGGTGACCTCGCCGTCGAGGACGGTCCCGGGCGGCGTCGGGTCGGTCCACGCGAGCGCGTCGCGTCCGACGCCCGCCAGCCGCTCCCGGAGCCCGGCCACGGTCTCGGGATCGCCGCGGACGCCGACGCCCTGTCGGTCTCCCGTCGTCTCGATCCGGACGTCCGGCCTCGTGGCCCGCGTCGAGCAGGAGTCGCGTCAGCGCGGTGGCGTAGACGCCCCGGACGCGGACGGCCGCGGTCACAGCTCCTCCGGGTCGCGGGCGAATCGGACCCGATCGTGGACCGTCTCGCCGAGCGAGAGCTCGACGAGGACGGGGCGCTCGCCGCCCTCGTCGGCGGCGTCCTCG
>NZ_NHPE01000109.1:0-33406 GCF_002252895.1 Halorubrum sp. Eb13
GCGGCGGCGGCGCTCGGCGGAGGTCTGCTGCTCCATCGCCTGCTGGACGTCCTTCGAGGGGTTGACCTCGCGGACCTCGACGCTCTCGACGCGGATCCCCCACTCGTCGGTCGGCTCGTCCAGCTCCTTCCGGATCTTCGCGTTGATCTCCTGGCGCTTGTTCAGCGTGTCGTCGAGCTCCATGTCGCCGAGGACGGCGCGGAGCGTGGTCTGCGCGAGGTTCGAGACCGCCTTCTTGTAGTCGTCCACCTCGAGGAACGCCTTCTTCGCGTCCATCACCTTGATGTAGACGACCGCGTCCGCCGTCACCGGCGAGTTGTCCCGCGTGATCGCCTCCTGGCGGGGAACGTCGAGCGTCTGCGTCCGCATGTCGAACGCGTACGTCCGGGAGACGAACGGCGGGATGAGGTTGATACCCGGTTCCAGCAGCTTCCGGTACTCGCCGAACACCGTGAGCGTCTTCTTCTCGTAGGCGTCGACGATCTCGAACGACTGCCAGAGCGTGATGACCACCAGCAACAAGAAGAGTAGGCCGATGCTCACCAGGCCGAAGCCGAAACCGGATTGGAGGGGAGTCGGATCCATACCCCGAACTTAGGCCATCCCGTTCTTAATACTTCGCCCACGTCAGGGCTCGTTCCGCCGATTCTGGCGCGAGTCGCGGCCGCGGGTCACGCCCCGTCCGCCTCGAACCGCTCCGCGACGGCGTCGAGGGTCGCCCGCACCTGCCGCTCGTTGAACCGCCGGACCACGGGCTCTCCGAGGGCGGTCAGCGCGTTCTCCGGGAGGTCGTACTCCGCCGCGTACGTCAGTCTCGTCCCGCCGTCCGTCGGCTCGAACGTCAGGTCGATCGCGCCCGTCAGCCGACCGCGGAGCTCGAATGTCATTCGCTCGGTCGGTTCGTGGACCGTCTGGACGATCTCCCCGTCGATTCCGAGGCCCGCCATCCGGTAGGTGTACGCCAGACGCTTCCCGCCGTTCGGGAGCCGCTCGACGTCCCTGACGGCTTCGAGGCGGGGCGTGACGGCGGCGTGGTTGCGCGGGTCGTCGAGGAAGTCGAAGACGGACTGCGGGTCGGCGTCGATATCGGCGGAGTCGCGTGCGCTGAACATGGAGCGAACCGGTGTTCAGTTCCGCGAGCGCGGGTCGACGTACGCCTCGACGAGCTTGCGCTCGGCCGCCCGGAGGTGCTGGTGGAACGTCTGTCGGGTGATCCCCATCCGCTCGGCGATCTCGGAGCCGTCGACCGGGCGGGGCCACTCGAAGTACCCGTTCAGCTCGGCCGTCTTCAGCGCCGACCGCTGGCGGTCGGTGAGGCGGTCGTCGACGGCCGCCGCGAACTCCGTCAGGCTCCGGTCGCGACTCTCGCGCTCGACGCGGGAGCGGAGCTCGACGCTCTCGTACTCCGCGCGGAACACGTCGAGCATCCCGCGTACGTCCTGCTCTGGCGGCGCCTCGATGGTGATGCTCGCGCTCGTCGCGTCGGCGGTGGCCTCGACGACGACGCCGCCGTACTCCGCGAGCCGCGTCAGCGGCGGCGACTGGGTGGCGGTCACGGCGATCGTGACGTCGCCGTTCGTCTCCGAAACCAGCCGGGCCGACTCGACGAACGGAAGCGCCTCGACCTCGCTCACGTCCTCGGTCGGGTCCGACGCCCTGAGGTACAGCTCGCAGGCGTCGTCGTCGAGGCGCGTGGTGCCGAGGTGTTCGATCTCCCCGCCGAGCGCGGCGGCGACCCGCGAGAGCGAGAACGAGGGGTCCCCGATCGCGACCCGGAGCTCCACGACGCGGTCGGTCGTGAGGATGCGGGTCGTCTCCACCGAGTGGAGCCCGTTGGCGATCATCTTCCCGACCGACTCGCACACCTTCCGCTCACGCCGGTCGAGGGCGTTCCCCTCGCTGCTGTAGATGCCGAGGAGGCCGTACCGCCGGTGGCCGTACGTGATCGGGACGACGAGGAGACGGGGCGCGCCGACCGCGCTCGGTGCGAGCCGGCCGTCCGAGCCGCTCCCGGCGGCCCGCCCGTGGACCTCCTCGGTCTCGATCGCCTCTCTGACTTCCGGCGGCGTCTCGTCGAGGGAGAACGACGCTCCCGCCTCGAGCGAGATCCCGCTCGCCGCGGTCACGTCCAGCCGCCCCGTCGCCGACGAGACCTCCGCGATCCAGCCGCCCATGTATCCCGGCTCGTCGGCGATCTCCTCGCAGACGCGCTCGGCGATCGTCTCCGAGTCCCGGCTCTCGACGAGTATCCTGCTGATTTCGCTGAGCAGTCCGTTCACCCGGCCGAGGACACGGTCGAGGGCCTGTCGCTCCGTGGCGAGCTTCTCCGCGCGCTCCTCCGCGAGCTGCTCCGCGCGCTTGCGGTCGGTGACGTCGTTCTGGAACCCGACGTAGTGGGCCAGGTCGCCGTCGGCGTCGTACACCGGGGCGACCGTCAGCTCGTTCCAGAAGGGGGTTCCGTCCCGTCGGTAGTTCCGGATCTCGACGGTGATCTGCTCCTCCGCCGAGATCGCGCTCGAGAGCCGTTCGACCGTCTCGGGGTCCGTCCCGGGACCCTGTAGGAAGCGGGGGTTCCGACCGATGGCCTCCTCGGTCGGATACCCCGTGTGATCTTCCCACGCGTCGTTGACGTACACGAGCGGGTAGTCGGGCAGTTCGGGGTCGCTGAGACTGACCCCGACGGGCGCCTCGCTCACTGCGCGGCTGACCTCCTCCACGCTGGGCTCGTGCCCCGAGACGTCCTGCTTGGCGCCCGGCGCGCCCTCCGCGGAGCAGACCGTCGAGACGTCGGTCACCAGGCGATCGATCGACGCGGAGCCGTTCTTGTGGAGGAACTCGTCGACGCCGCTCTCGAAGGCGGCCTCCAACACCTCCTCGTCCTCCACCGCGGAGAACATCACGACCGGAATCCGAGCGTCGGACTCCTCGATCGCCTCCGCCAGCGCGAGACCGTCGTCGCCCGGCAGGGAGTACTCGCTCACGATGCAGTCGTACTCGCCAGTGGTCACCTTCGCCACCGCGGCGGTGGCGTTGTTGACCGTCGTAACGTCGAACCCCGCGGCGCCGAGCGCCGACGTGATTCGATCGCTCCCCTCCTCCGGATGGACCAAAAGGGCCCGAGAACCCGGCATAGGATGCCTTTCGTCGGCCGAGGAATTAAGGTTTGATACCGGCGAAGGATGACCGGGTTACTTAAAAGACTCCATAATTTCGGCGTGCACACAACACGCTCGGACCCGTACATGCGGACATGTCCACGCGAGCCGTGAGCCGCGCCCGTCGCCGACTTTTCGGAGAACCGGAACGGACCGCTATCGACGCCTCGCGCGCCGCGCTACTGGTCCTCACCGTCGCGTTCGCCGGCGTGTACGCGACCGGCACCGAACCGAGCCTCCGGACGCAGATGCTCGTGTACCTCGTCGGGATGGTCGCGCTGAACCTCCCGCACGGCGGGTACGAGCACTTCTCGAACCTCCGGCGCCGCGGGCTCCCCTTCGGCGCGCGCTACGTGGGGCTGTACCTCGCGTTCGTCGTCGGCTTCGTGGGGCTGTTCGTCGTCGCCCCGATGCCGGCGCTCGCGCTCGCGTTCGGCACGGCGGTCGCGAAGGGGGGGAACGGCGACCTCCACGTGATGGACGCGCTCGTCGGCACCGACCACCTCGTCTCGCGGCCGCAGCGCGCGCTCGCCGCCCTCGTCCGCGGCGGCGCCGTGATGATCGTCCCGGCCGTCGCGTGGACGGAGACGTTCTACGGCTTCACCGGCTACATGCTGAACGTGTTCGACGGGTCGCTCGTCGGTCCCGCAGCGAGCTCGCCGGAGGCGTTCACCACGGCGCTGGGCGCGGCCTACGGGCTCGGCGTCCTCCTCCACCTCGGCGGCGGGCTCGCGACGGGCGGGGGCGTCACGCGGTCGTGGGTGCTCGACGCCGCCGAGACGCTGCTGCTCGTCGGCTACTTCGTCTTCGTGCCCGTGGTGATCGCCATCGGGCTCTACTTCCCGCTGTGGTACTCGCTGCGGCAGTCCGCCCGGAGCATGGTCGTCGAGGAGGCGCGGCCGAGTCGGACCGAAGGCGTCTCCGTCGTGATGGCGTGGGGCGTGCTCGTGGTCGGCGCGCTCGTGACCGCATCGGTCGCGAGCGCGCTGTGGCTGGTCGCGCCGAACCCGCTCGCCGGCGGCTCGCTGCTGCCGGGGGCGGTCGCCTTCTACACGATCTTCGTCTGTATCATCGCGCTCCCGCACGTCGTCGTCGGCGAGTGGCTCGACTTCGGACGGGGGATCTGGTACGTTCCCTGAGCCGACGGCCGCACGCGTCTCGACCGGCCGCGGCCCGGCGTCTGCGGCCCGGTCGCTCGACAGATAACAAGCACTAAAACCCGGCTCGTCGACCGATCCGGTATGCGTTTCCGGTTCGTCGAGCGGCTCGGGCTCGCGGACGCGGTGACGGTGGCGAACGCGGCCGTCGGCTTCCTCGCCGTCGTCGCGGCGGCCGTCGACCTCGAGCTCGCCGCCCGGCTGGTGCTGCTCGCCGCCGTCGCCGACGGGCTCGACGGGGTGGTCGCGAGACACCGCGGCTCGACCGACGCGGGGCCGTACCTCGACTCGCTGGCCGACGTGGCCTCGTTCGGCGTCGCGCCGGCGACCCTCGTCGCGGTCGTCGTCCTCGACGCGGCGTCGTTCGCGAGCGACCCCGTCTTCGTCGCCGTCGGCGTCGGCGCCGGCGCCCTGTTCGTCGCGACGGCGGTCGCCCGGCTCGGGCTGTACACCGCGTACGACAGCGACGCCCGCGAGACGGTCGGCGTGCCGACCACGCTGGCGGCGACGATCCTCGCGGCGGCGGTGATCGCCGGCTACACCGACCCGAGCGTCCTGATCGCGGCGACCGCCGCGTTCGCGCTCCTCATGGGGACGACGGTCACGTACCCGGACCTCCACGCGCAGGACGCGCTCGTGATGGGCGTCGTGCAGGCCGCCGTCATCCTCACTCCGGCCGGACACATGTTGACCGACGCTCTCCCGGCGTGGATCGGCGAGGGATTCGCGTTCGCGCTCCTCTTCCTGGCGTGCGGCTACCTCCTCCTCGGCCCGCGGTTCTACTGGGGCGACGGGATCCGGTCACCCCCCGACGACGCGGACGAACGCGGGGTCTGACCCGCGGCGGGCCGCGAGGTCGCCGGGGCGGATGCCCGACGACGCGGAGTGCGTACCGAGCCGGCGGCTCGGCGAACGCGGATCGGGGAACGGAAAAACGGCGTCGAGGCGTCGGCGTCGGAGCGGCTTACAACAGGTCGTCGAAGTCCTTGTGTCGGGTGATGTCGACGCCGTCCTCGGTAACGACGGCGACGTTGATGCCGTTGCCGGACGCGAGGTCGCGCTCGACGGCGGACTGGATCGCCTTCGCGGCGATGGTCTTCGCCTCGTCGACGGTGACGTCGTCGTGGTACTCCTGTTCGAGGACACCGAGGGCGTACTGGGAGCCGGAGCCGGTGACGGTGTACTCCTCCTCGGTGGTGCCGCCGAGGGCGTCGATGGAGTAGATGTGGGCGCCCTCGTCGTCGACGCCGCCGAGGATCGGCTGGACGATGAAGAACGCGCCCGTCCGGAGGAGGTTCCCGGTGAGCGTCGACAGCGCCTCCATCGACATGTCCTGGCCGCGACGGGTCTCGTAGAGGCTCGTCTCGGCCTTGAGCGTGGAGATGAGGTTCTGTGCGGCGGAGACGGAGCCGGCGATCGTGAGGGCGCCGCGGGGGTGGATCTCCTCGACCTTCTGGACGTCCTTCGAGGAGACCATGCCGCCGAGGGAGGCGCGCATGTCGGTCGCCATCACGACGCCGTCCGCGGTCCTGATGCCGACGGTCGTCGTCCCGGTTTTCATCTCGCCCTCGCCGTCGGCCTGCGCCGCGCGGCGCTCGCTGTGTTCGAACTCGCCGAGCTCGGGTCCGAAGACGGGCTGGTCGCGGCCCAGCTCGTCGGCCGTCCCCTCGGAGAGGTCGCCAGTCGGTGTTCGCATTACGCCTTCGTTGGCCCGGCGCGCAGATAAAGGCAACCCTTCGGGGACCGCCCGCCGGTTCCGACGGGCATATTCGTCGCGGGCCGTCGCGGCCCGCGCGTCGCGGTCGAGTCGGTCGATCGTCGCGACGAGGCCACGGCTCCGCGGAACGTGAGACGGAGAGCGAGCGGGGACGAACGGGCGGCCGAACCGACGCGAACGCCGTCGCTCGGCGATGGGAACGGACGGTCCGGGTCGAAAACGGTCGCCTACTCCTCGACGCGCTCGTACACCTCGCCGGTGGTCTCGACGAGTCGGCCGACGGGGACGTTGATACCGAGGCGCGTGCGGGCGAAGACGGCCACCGGGAACAGCGAGATACCAATCGCGACGGTCGCCTGGTGGATCCCGAAGATGGCCGCCGAGCGGATGCGGTCGAACATGGGTCTTCGAACGACCGGAACGGAGTTGTATATAAATACTTTCCGGCGCGTGCTGACCGGCTACCCCGACGCAGTCATGCGTTTTTGTATCATAGATTAACGATTATGAAATATAATCGGCGGACTGTCACGATCGGCATATCCACGGCGGTGTGAACCCCGCTCGTTTCCATAAGTTACGAGTAACCATCGCACCTCGTGCGCCTCGCATCCGGGGGGCGAAGGGGCCCCCGCGACCGTCGTCGAGACGCGGCGGCGGACCCCGTTCCGGCCGCGGACCGAACGGGATTTATCCGGGGCGTCGCGTACGGAGAGACGTGCAGAACGTTACGGACCGGACGCGCAACCCCTTCGGGATGCGCCCGGACTGCCGGTCGTTCGTCCCCGGTTACGGCGACGCCAACGCCGACTTCCACGTCGTCGGCGACCGCCCTGACATCCACGGCGGCGTCGAGACGGGAATCCCGTTCACCGGCGAGCCGTGGTCGCCGGCGTTCCTCTCGGCGCTGACCGAGGGGGGACTGCTCGCGGGGATCGCCGAGGGCGCGGCGCCGGACGGTACGAGCGGGACCGATGGGACCGCGCCGGCGACGACCGACGAAGCCGCGCCGGCGACGAGTAACGAGATCGCGGCGAACGGGGGGCGATCGGACGGAGACGCGGAGTTCGAACCGCTCCGCACCGAGCGCACGTACTTCTCGTACCTCCACATGTGCGTGCCCGACGGCGAGCCGACCGAAGCGTCGTACGACGACATGGAACGCTTCTTCGACGCCGAACTTCGCGCGATAGCCGCGCACGTCCTCCTCCCGGTCGGCGCCCGGGCGACCGCACACGTCCTCGAGCAGTACACGGCGCGGGCGTGGAAGACCGAGATCGACATGGACGCGCTCCACGGCGAGGAGCTCCTCGGCTCCGGGTGGCTCGTCCTCCCGGTCAAGCACCCGGCCGAGTGGGCGGCGGGCGACGCCGAACGGCTCGTCGACGCCCTCCGGGAGCTGCGGTCGACGGACTTCCGTCGTGAGAGCGACCTCGGACGCTTCATCGCGGGGAGCGACCCGTACCTCGTTCGGTGAGCGAGTCACGCCGACCCAGGCGGAGTCGATCGGATCGCGCGTCGGCCGTCGGACCGCGCGTCAACCGTCGGATCGCGCGTCGACCGTCGGCCGGATACGCGTGCGGTTTCGGCCCTCCTCCGACGTGTGGATCGGCACATCCGAATAGAGAGCGGCGATTCGGTGCCCGATCGTCAGCTATACCTCTACCGCGCCAGCCATATTTGTCACTACTCCCCGAATTTTATACCGGTCCCCGTTATTCGTCACCAGACGCCCGAACGATCGGGCGTCGGCCGTAGGACTGGTACTCCATACGGCGGCTTGGTCAGCAGCGGCCCTCACGGGCCGTTTTCCGACGAAATAACTCAGTCGCGGAGCGCCCGCGCCGTCGAGTCGTCCCGTTAGCGACGACGCGAGCGGCGTCAGTCGCCCGGCAACAGGTCCTCGAGGTACCGGCCGACGTGGTCGTCCATGCGCCGCTTGAACCCGGCCCGCCGGGCGAGGCGGTCGAGTTCCCGAGAGACGTAGGTCCCGTACTGGACCGCCTTCTTGTCGGCCGTCCGGACCGACTCCGGCACGCGTCCGGCCGCCGCCCGACGGAGCGCGACCTTCCGTTCCCCGTCGCTCGCGAGCAGTTCGCCCGGCAGCGCGAGGGCGGCCGAGACGACGCGGTCGTCGAGCAGCGGCGCGACCGGTTCGACCCCCGCCGCGCGGAGCGCGAGCACGTCGCGTTCGAGCTGGGCCGGTAGCGTCCGGACGGTCTCGGTCCGGGCGCCACGGACGGTGTCCGCGTCGACGCGGTCGTCCGTCGCCGGCTCGACGACCTTGCTGTAGCCGCCGAACAGCTCGTCCGCGCCCTGCCCGACCGCGAGCCGATCGACCCCGTCGGCCGCGGCCGCCTCGGCCGCGAGGTACAGCGGCACCGCGATCGCGAGGTCCATCGGGTTGCGACGGCCCGTGACGCCGGCGACCGCCCGGACGGCGCGCAGGAGCTCCTCGTGGGTGATTTCGACGACGCGGAGCTCGCGGTCCATCGCCGCGGCCGCCTCGCGTGCGGCCGCGACGTCGTGACACCCCTCGAAGCCGGCGACGTAGCAGGGTGCGTCGGGGACGCCGGCTGCGACGAGCCCGGAGTCGACGCCGCCGGAGAAGGCGACCGCGAGTCGGCCGGGTTCGGCCTCGAGCCCACCGAGCGCGGCGTCGACCGCGTCGTCGACCGCCGCCTGCGCGGGACCCGGGGCCGCCGGCGCCTCGTCGGGGAGGGACCAGACGCGTTCGACCCCGATCGCGGACGCGACGCTCCCCGGCGGAACCGGCGTCGGGTCGTCGAGGGCGGTCCGCGAGAAGCTCCACGCGTCCGGGTCGGTCGGTCCGTGGCCGGCCGGGGCGCCGGCGGTCACGGGATCGATCGCCTCGCGCTCGACGAACAGCGGCTGGCGCCCGAGGACGTCCCGGACGAGGACCGGCCCGTCGCGGCCGGGCGCGTCGAGGAGACGGCCCGCGAAGCCGCGCCCGCCGGGGAGGGGATCGCCGTCGCGGAGGGCGTCGCGAACGCGGTCGGGCGACGTCCCGCGCAGGTCGGCGGAGGGGAGTTCTGCCATCGCGGTCTACCGCAGCGCGTCGAGCGCGCGGAGCGCGCGGCGCTTCGCGCCGCCGCCGAACTGGCGGAGCGAGATGCGCCACGGGGTCCGTTTCCCGACGACGCTGGTCCGACTGTCGCGGATCGCGGAGAGGATCGCGTCGGCCGAGTGTTCGTCGGCGCCGACCTCGGTCACCGCCTGGCCGACCATCTCCGAGATGTGAGCGTCGCTGCCGGCCGTCATCGGGAGCCGGTTCCGGATCGCGAACTTCTCCGCCTGCCGGTTCGAGCGCCCCGTGAACAGCCGGGAGTTGTACACCTCGATGGCGTCGGCGCCGGCGAGCTGGTCGTCGGTGATGTGGGCGGCGACGCCGTGGCGGGACTTCTGGAAGGGGTGGGGGACGACCGCGATCCCGCCCTGATCGCGGATGCGGTCGAGCGTCTCGTCGAAGGGGAGCCCGCTCTCGACGCGCTCGTCGATGCCGAACGCGAGCACGTGACCGACCGCGCAGGTCACTTCCATGCCGACGATGCCGACGAGCCCGTATTCGGGGGCCTTCTCGGCCGCCTCGATGCTGGCGTCGATCTCGTCGTGGTCCGTGACGGCGAGCGCGTCCAGCCCGACCGCGGCCGCCTGCTCCAACAGGAGGTCGACCGGGTCGCGGCCGTCGTAGGACAGCGCGGAGTGCGCGTGGAGCTCGACCGATAGCACGCTCGCTTCTTCGGCGGTCGTCTTAAAAAGCGCCCCGGTCCGGGGCGGTCAGAACGCGCTCCCGCCGACCGTCTCGCGGTAGGTTCCGGTGCCGCGGTGGGCCGTCTCGTCCCACGTCTCGACCGCGACCCGAATGCGAGTGTTTACCGCGTCGTCGGGCGCGTCCTCGATCCGGAGCGTCGAGTCGCCGATGCGGGCGACCGTCTCGCCGCCCGCGTCGCCGGTGACCATCACCTCGAGCACGTCGCCGGGCTCGTAGTCGGGTGTCGACCCCCGGAACGACCACCCGGCGAGGAACTTCTCGAAGCGGCTCATGCGCGCGACACCTCCTCGGAGATCCGGTCGGGGATGTACTCCCGCCCGAAGCCGGTGATCGCGGCCAGCAGGAAGACGATGACGAGGAACCAGCCGTGGAACACGTACGGCACCACCTCGATCGGGTTGACGACCATCTCCGCCCCGTACTGCTCGCCGAGCCCGCCGGGTCCGACCATCACCTGGTAGCCGACGAGGACGCCGCCGGCCCACGGGAAGATGTACCCGAGCGCCGAGGTGTTGGCGTCCAAGATGTTCGCGCGCCGGTAGCCGTTGATGTTGAACTTCTCGCCGATCCGCGCGATGTACGGCGCGATCGCGATCTCCGCGGCCGTGTTGATCGTGATCATTCCGTTGATCGTCGCCGTGCCGAGGACCATCGTCAGTTCAGCGCGGCGGACGTTGGTCGCGACGGAGTTGAGCAGGAACTCCTGAATCGCCGCGAACCCGCCGCCGCGGATCATGATCTGCGCCATCGCCACGATCAGGAGGGTCAGCACGATGAGCGGGAAGAACCCGGTCGCGCCCGTGTACAGACTCCCGCCCACGCCCGCGGTTTCGCCGACCGCGACGAACGGGAGCGAACTGAACGTTCCGGCCTCGGGCACCGTGAACACGAGGACGTCGCTCACCGACGAGAGGCCGAACGCGAGGTTGAACGCGACGGCGACGACGAGTCCCCACGAGATCGCCTCGACGATGTGACGCCCGGCGACCGCCGTGAGGATGACGGTTCCCATCGAGACCAGGTGGACCAGCCCGAGTGCGTTCGCGGATTCGCGGAGCGCGACGGCACCCTCCAGACTCACGCCGGACATGATCGACCCCGCGATCAGGTACGCGGCGAAGGCGGGGATCGCCGCCGCGATCGCGTACTTGAACCGCGAGGCGACGACGCCGCCGATGTCGGCGTCCTGCGTCACCGCGCTCACGATCGTCGTGTCGCTGACGGGCGCGAGGTTGTCTCCGAACACCGCGCCAGACAGGATCGCGGCGAACAGCAGCACCGGGTTCGCGCCGATCAGCACGCCGGCCGGGAAGAACAGGGTGACGAACGCGATAGTGGCCCCGTACCCCGTCCCGATCCCGGTCGCGAGCAGGCCGCAGAGGACGAACGCGGCCGCCGGGAAGGTCGCCGCGCCGACGTTCAGCGCGTTCGCGGCGAAGATGAGCCCCTCTACGAATCCGCCGACCTGCAGGGTGTCGGCGAACATGCCGGCCCACAGCCACGCCACGATCGCGGTCGCGGCGACGCGCTGGGTCATCCCCTCGAAGATGGTGTCGGCGTACGTCTTCCAGTCGCCTCGCGCGAAGAACATCCCGAGGATAGTCCCGACGAGCGCGCCGATGACGAGGCCGTTCGTGTCGCCGATCCCGAGGACGCCGCTCTGGAAGATGGCCCAGACGATGAAGAAGGCGAGCGGGATCGTGCTCGCCCACTTCCCGCCGTAGAAGCTGATCCGGGGCTCGTTCGTCGCTCCGGACTCGTCGCCGAACCCGCCGTCGGCGACGAGGACCGGGTCGCCGGCCGACTCGCGACCGCCGCTCGGCGGTGCACCGTCCGGCGGTACGCGGTCCGGCTGGACGTCGTCGGGCGGTTCGTCGTCGACGCGATCCGCCGAATCGTCGTCTTGTGGATCGATCATGTGACGTTCCTACGCGGCCGGTGACCGACGACCCACCTAAATCCTCCTTTCTCACGCCGCGTGCCAGACGGTCGGTCGATTCCGTCCCGGACGCGTCGCGGTCCACAAGAACACGCTTAAGAACCCCGACGGCGAGGTTATGGATGGGAACAGCACAGCTGCAGATCCGACGCGCCGGGGCCTCTTCGCCCGCGGCTTGGGAATGTAGCAGTGCACCGACGCCTCCGGCGTCGCGGCTCGGGCCGGTCCGCTCGCGCGGATCGGGCCGCGGGACCGCTCGCTCGATGCGAGCCCTCGACAGCCGCGCCGCGCGGAGCCGCGGTCACGTTGTGGTTGTGCCGTTCCAATTTCAGACAATGGCACGAATGCACACGCGCCGTCGCGGTTCGTCCGGTTCGGACAAGCCGGCGACGGACGAGAATCCGGAGTGGAGCGACGTCGACGCCGAGGACATCGAGTCCCGCGTCGTCGAACTGGCGGAGCAGGGCCACGACCCCAGCGTCATCGGCCTCAAGCTGCGTGACGAGGGCGTCAAGGGCGTTCCGGTCCCCGACGTGAAGCTGGCGACCGGCAAGAAGCTCACCGAGATCCTCGAGGAGCACGACGCCGCCGCGGAGTACCCCGAGGACCTCCGCAAGCTGATGGAACGCGCCGTCCGCCTCCGCGAGCACATGGCGGAGAACGGCCAGGACTACCAGAACAAGCGCGCGCTCCAGAACACCGAGTCGAAGATCCGCCGCCTCGCGAACTACTACCGCGGCGACGAGATCGACGAGGAGTTCACGTACACCTACGAGCGCGCCGCCGAACTGGTCGGCGACGAGTAACGACGCCGCGCGACGCTCCGAGGAACCGACGCGGAACCGAAGACGACGCGACGCGCTGAACGGGCGACGAACCGCCCGCGACCGACGAACCGCCCACGACCGACGAACCGCCCACGACCGATCCACGACAGCACCACCCGACCCATGACCGAAGCGACGACCGCCACGCCCGCCCCCGACGCCCTCGCCGACGTCCTCGCCGACGCGCCGTTCGCCCGGCTCGTCGCGACCGACGACGGCGACGCGCTGGCAGCCGCGGGGCTGCTCGCCCGGGCGCTGCGAGCCGTCGGCACGCCGTTCCAAGTCCGAGTCTCGACCGATCCGGTTCCCGGCGACGCCGACGACGGCGTCTCGGTGACCGTCGGGGCCGCCCGCGGTCCGCACGCGATCCCGGGCGCCGGACGCCCGGCGAGCACGGACGCGTTCGCGGTCTCGCGCGCGCTCGGCGTCGAGCCGGACCCCGTCGTCGCCCTCGCGGGCGTCGTCGCGGCCGGCTCCGTCCCCGGAACGGACGGCTCCGGCGACGCGCTCGACGCCGCCGAGGCGTCGGAGCGCGTCCGCCGGCGACCCGGCGTCGCGATTCCGACCGCGGACCTCGCGGACGGAGTCGCGGCCTCGACGCTCGTCCGGACGCCGTACTCCGGCGACCCCGAGAGCGCGCGAGCCGCACTCGCTGAGCTCGGGCTCCCGGCCGCTCTCGACGACGACGCCCACCGACGCCTCGCGTCGCTGGTCGCCGTCGACGTCGCGGACGCGGACGGGGGCAGCGCGCGGGCCGCCTCGGCGGTCGAGCGCGCCCTGCGCCCGTACGCGGCGGACGGCCCGTTCGAGACGGTCGGCGGCTACGCCGACGTCCTCGAGGCGCTCGCCCGCGAGGCCCCCGGAACGGGGGTCGCGCTGGCGCTCGACCCCGAGCCGAGCGACGACCTGCGGACCGCCGCGCTCGACGCGTGGCGGTCCCACGGGCTGGCGGCGCACCGCGCGCTCGACGCCGCGACGACCGGCCGGTACGACGGCTGCGTCGTCGTCCGCGTCGACCTCGCGGGGAGCGACCCGGACGAGGACGGCGCCGCCGCGCGCGACGCGGCCGCCGTCCTCCCGACCGTCGCCCGGCTCGCCCGCGACTTCCGGTCGCCCGAGCCGGTCGCCGTCGCGGTCGACGAGTCGGCCGGTCGGCTGGCCGCGGCGGCGGTCGAGCCCCTCGGGCTCGGCGACGCCTGTCGGTCGGTCGCGACCGAGTTCGACGGCGACGGCTGGGGGACCGCCGAGCGCGGCGGGCTCGCGGTCGGCGCTGGCGGTGAGGGCGGCGGAACCGAAACCGACGGCGACATCACGGGCGCGCTCGCCGCGCTCAGGGAGGCGCTATGAGCGGGGACGACTCCCGTGGCGACGGGGCGACCCGGACGGCGACCGTCCGGACGACCCACGCCGACGCCGCCCTCGTCGCCGCCGCGCTCGCCCCAGACGAGACCGACTCGATGGCCACCCGCGTCGACGGCGACGCGATCGAGTGCGCGATCGAGCGGCCGACGACCGGCGGACTGCGGTCGACCGTGGACGACCACGTCGTGAACGCACGCGTCGCAGATCGAATCGTCGAGCGCGCGAGGACGCACCTCGCGGCCGACGACGGAGGGCGCCGCTCCGACACCAACGGCGACACCACCAACACATGAGCGAACGATCCGTATCCAAGAGCAGAGAACAGAAGCGCTGGTACACCGTGCTGGCGCCCGAACAGTTCGACCGGCAGGAGCTCGGCGAGACCCTCGCCGAGGAGCCCGACCAGGTCGTCGGCCGCACGATCACGACGACGCTCGGCGAGCTCACCGGCGACTCCGGCGCGAACAACACCAAGCTGACGTTCAAGATCACCGACGTCGGCAGCGACACGGCGTACACCGAGTTCATCACCTACGAGCTCACCCGGGACTACCTGCGCTCGCTCGTCCGCCGCGGCGCCTCCAAGGTCGAGGCGTCGATCACGGTGCTGACGACGGACGACTACCGCATCCGCGTCCAGCCCGTGGCGCTGACGACCAAGAAGGCCGACCGCTCCCAGGAGAAGGCGATCCGCCGCGTCATGATCGACAAGGTCCACGCGGCCGCCGAGGAGCGCACCTTCGTGGAGTTCGTCGACGCCATCGTCGAGGGGAACCTCTCCTCGGCCATCTACGGCGAGGCGAAGCTGATCTACCCGCTGCGCCGCGTCGAGGTCCAGAAGCTGACGCTGGAGGCGCGGCCGCGCGAGGTCGCCGCCGAGGAGGAGGCCGCCGTCGACGTCGACGCCGACGAAGTGGCGGTCGACGCCGACGAGTAACGCCCCGTCAGACGACCCCGTGCGACTTTTCCGTTTATAAATCGCCTAGCCGCGGCGCCGGCGCGCGACGGACGGCGCGTTGTGCCACGGCCCTACGTATAGAAGAGCCGCGGTGGCGCGTGCCTCCGAGTGGCCGACAGGCCACGAGGAGCACGCGCGAGGGACGCCGTGAGCGACGTGGGCGACCGGCGGGAGCCCGGAGCGAGCGGCGAGGCTGGGGAGGCGTGAGGTCGCGGTGCGGTCGCAACGAGAGCTTCGGAGGAGGTCATCGTAGAGTCAGCACCGAACCCACCGAGCGAAGCTTCACGAGCAACCGCTCACTCCACGGGACGCGTCAGCCGCTCGCGGTACGCCTCGAACCCCTGTTTCTCGTAGAACGCCAGCGCCCGCTCGTTGTCGGCGTCGACGTCGAGCCGGAGCTCCTCGCAGTCCCGCTCTCGGGCGTCGATCGCCGCGCGCTCCATCAGTCGGTCGGCGAGCCCGGTGCCGCGGAACGCCGCCGAGACGTAGAGGTCCCCGACGACGAGCCGGTCGGGGCGGTCGAACACGACGGGACAGGCGTCGACGCCGGTCGAGACGAACGCGACGAGGTCGCGGTCCGGGCCGGGGACGCCCGGAGCCGCGGGGGCCGCGGGATCGAGCGCCCCTGGCCCCTCGGAATCGAGCGCCGCGGCGTCGACCGGCTCGTCCGATCCGCCGGCGGCGGCGACCGAGACCACCCAGAGCCGGTAGTCGTCCTCGCGGAGTCGATCGAGCCGGAAGTCGGTCTCCTCGGCGATCAGCTCCCCCTCGGGCCGGTCGGCGAGGGCGTGCCCGTCGACGCGCTCGGCGAGGTCGCGGTGATACGGGAGCCACAGCTCGGCGACGTACCGCGCCGCGGCGGCCCGGGTGGCCGACAGTCGTCGGAGTCGCATATGCCGTCGATCGACGCCGGCGACATACGCGTTCGGGTTCTTCGCGGGTCGCGTTCGGGGCGCGTTCGGGTCGCGTTCGGGGCGTGTTCGGGTCGCGTTCGGGGCGTGTTCGAGTCGCGTGCGGGTCGCGTGCGGGTCGTCCGCATCCTCCGATATCCGGGAGACGAAAGCTTGAAACGCCGCTCGCCCGACCCCACGAGTATGGAACTGCGGGTCATCGAGAAGACCGACACGGAACTCCGCATCGAGATCGCCGGCGAGGATCACACGTTCATGAACGTGCTGAAGGGCGTCCTCCTGGAGACGGACGGCGTCGCGGCCGCGACCTACGACATGAATCCCGAACAGTCCGGCGGCCAGACGGAGCCGGTGCTGACGGTGAAGTCCGAGTCCGACGACCCGCTCGACCTGCTCGCCGACGCCGCGGCGGCGATCACCGACCGGACGGGCGCGCTGCGCGACGCCGTGCGAGCCGCCTGAACCGGTTTTTCCGCGACCCCCGAGCGGCTTTTCGTCTCGTTCCGCCGCCTCGAAGCCGCTCGCTCCGCCGAACGAGGGGCATACCTAAGTGCCGACTCCAGAAACGGGCAGGTATGCCACCGAGCGTACTCATGCTGGGATGGGGGTACCCGCCGAACATCACCGGCGGGCTCGACGTCCACGTCGGCGAACTGTTCTCCGGGCTCCGCGACGACCTCGGGGTGGAGGCCACTCTCGTGTTGCCCGCCGAGTTCGCGCCGGACGACGAGCCGGGCCTCGAACCCGTGGAGACGGGCGACGGAGACATCGCCGCCCGCATCGAGCGCCTCAGCGACCGGTTCGCCGAGCTGGCGCCCGACCACGACGTGATCCACACGCACGACTGGTTCGGCTACGCGCCGGGGCGGCAGGCCGCCCGCGCGTCGGACGCGACGTGGGTCTCGTCGTTCCACTCGCTGGCGAGCGACCGCAACATCGACCCCCCCACGCGCGAGGTCGAGACCGAGCGCCGGCTCGCGAACGCCGCCGACACGAACATCGCCGTCAGCGAGATCGTCCGCGGGGACATCAAAGAGCTGTACGACGCCGACTCCCGCGTCGTGTACAACGGCTTCTCGACGCCGAAGTTCTCGGGCAAGGACGTCCGTGAGGACCTCGATATCGACGGCGAGATGCTGTTCTTCGTCGGCAGACACACCGACCAGAAGGGGATCTCCCACCTGCTGTACGCGATGAAGAAGCTCCGCGGGCGCGACGTCACCCTCGTCGTCGGCGGGTCGGGCCACCAGACGGAGCAGCTGAAGCGCTTCGCTGAGCTCCTCGGTATCGAGGACCGCGTCGAGTTCGTCGGCTACGTCCCCGAGGCGGAACTGGGCGACTACTACGCCGCCTCGGACGCGTTCGTCTCCCCCTCGTACGCGGAGCCGTTCGGGATCACGATCACGGAGGCGCTGGAGGCGGGGACGCAGGTCGTCGCGACGCCCTCGGGCGTCGCCGAGGTGCTCCCCGACGGCTGTCTCGTGGAGGTCGAGACGGACTCGGAGTCGATCGTCGACGGCCTCATCGAGGCGCTCGACCGCGAGGAGCCGCCGCAGTACGAGCGTCGGGAGTGGCTGGACGTGGCGGAGGACACGCTGGCGGTGTACGAGGACGTGGCGTAGAGCGCGGTCCGACCCTCTCGATCCGGCCTACTCCTCGTCGCGGCGGTACACGTCGAACTCGGTCGCCGGCTCGGGGTGGCTGATACGGAACCCCTCGGCCGTCTCGACCACGCCGCGGGTGCTGCCGGAAGTGCCGCCGTACGGGCTCTCCTCGCCGTCGACTCCGCTCGCACCCTGATACGGCGAGGTGTACGGCGACCCCGACACGGGCTCGTCGAAGCTCTCGGGTGGGAGGTAGATCCGCTCGCCGCCGTCGGAGCGGACGACGACCGCGACGTCGCGGGTCCCGGTCACGTCGATGACGGTTCGTTCCCCCGTGACGCGCGCGTCGACGTCTATCTCGTCCATGTCTCACGTTGCGAACGGGGACGGTTTAGCAGTACCGGCGCGAGCGCCCGCCCGTCGCCGGGGACACTTCGAGCGGACCGACCGTGTCGCCCCGCGCCCCCCGACCGTTCCCGGGTGGTGAATCCTTTTGTGCGGTCGCGTCGAAGTCGACTTCGATGGACGTCAACAGCCATGCCGAGGAGCTCGCCTCCGACCTCGGCGTCGACAAAGAGGAGGTCAAAGCCGACCTGGAGAACCTGCTGGAGTACAGCGTCCCGATCGACGAGGCGAAACAGAGCGTCCGGCGAAAACACGGCGGCGGCGGCGGGGGTTCGACGCCGACGCCGGACGCGGTCGACGTGGGCGAGATCACCACCGACAACGACGGCGTGACGGTCACCGTCAAGGTGCTCACGCAGGGGACCCGAACGATCCGGTACCAGGGCGACGACCTCACGATCCGCGAGGGCGAGGTCGCCGACGAGACGGGCGTCATCTCCTACACCGCCTGGCAGGACTTCGGGTTCGAGCCCGGCGACTCGCTGACGATCGGCAACGCCGGCGTCCGGGAGTGGGAGGGCGAGCCGGAGCTCAACCTCAACGACTCCACCACCGTCGCCATCGCGGACGAGCCGGTCGATGTCGACCGCGAGGTCGGCGGCGACCGGAACCTCGTCGACATCAGCGCGGGCGACCGCGGGCGCAACGTCGAGGTCCGCGTGCTGGAGGTCGACGAGAAGACGATCTCCGGGCGCGACGGCGAGACCGATATCCTCGAGGGCGTCGTCGGCGACGCGACCGCGAGGCTCCCCTTCACCGACTGGCAGCCGCGGCCCGAGATGGAGCCGGGCGCCGACCTCCGGATCGAGGACGTGTACGTCCGCGAGTTCCGCGGCGTCCCCTCGCTCAACCTCACGGAGTTCTCGACGGTGACGCCGCTTCCCGACCCGGTCGAGGTCGCCGAGGACGCCCCCCGCCTCTCGGTCGGCGAGGCGGTCGACTCGGGCGGGATGTTCGACGTCGAAGTCGTCGGGAACGTCTTGGAGATCCGCGACGGTTCCGGGCTCATCGAGCGCTGCCCGGAGTGCGGCCGCGTGGTCCAGAACGGTCAGTGCCGGAGCCACGGCGACGTGGACGGCGAGGACGACCTGCGCGTGAAGGCAATCCTCGACGACGGCACCGACACCGTCACCGTCGTGCTCGACGACGAGCTCACCGCGGAAGTGTACGGCGGCGGCCTCGACGACGCCCTCGACGCCGCGAAAGAGGCGATGGACAAGGAGGTCGTCGCCGAGGAGATCGCCGACTCGCTCGTCGGGCGCGCCTACCGCGTCCGCGGCAACCTCTCGGTCGACGACTACGGCGCCAACCTCGACGCGGTCGAGTTCGAACTCGCGGACGACGACCCGGCCGAGCACGCCCGAGCCGCGCTCGCGGAGGTGGCCGAATGAGCGACGACGGGCCGGGCGCCCGCGAGGTCGCCCGCCGGGCGTTCGCCGCCGAGTTCGACGACGCCTCCCTCTCCTACTCCGAGAGCGACGAGGAGCGCGCCCCGAACTACGTGGTCACGCCGACGGGAGAGCGCGTGAACCGCCTGTTCGTCGCCGGCGTGCTCACCGAAGTCGAGCGCGTGAACGACGAGACGCGCCGCGGGCGCGTCGTCGACCCCTCCGGCGCCTTCGTCACCTACGCCGGCCAGTACCAGCCAGAGGCGCAGGCGTTCTTAGAGCGCGCCGACCCGCCGTCGTTCGTCGCGCTCACGGGGAAGGCGCGCACCTTCGAGCCGGAGGACTCCGACCGCGTGTTCACCTCCGTCCGGCCCGAGAGCCTGAACGAGGTCGACGGGGACACCCGCGACCGCTGGGTCGTCTCCGCCGCGGAGGCGACGCTGGACCGCCTCGCCGTCTTCGCCGAGGCCCTCGACGCCGACCTCCGCGGCGACGAGCTCCGCGCGGCCCTCGAATCGGGCGGCGCGCCCGCGTCGCTCGCGGCGGGGATCCCGAAGGCGATCGACCACTACGACACCTCGACGGCGTACGTCGAGGCGGTCCGGCGCCTCGCCGTCGACGCGCTGGAGCTGATCGCCGGCGACCGCGACGAGGTCCGGACGCTCGACCTCGCCCCGGACGCCGGCGGCGAGAGCGACATCGGCGCGCTCCCGGAGACCGACGTGACGATCGAGGCCCCGACCGGGGCCGCGGCGCCGTCGGAAGCCGACGAGGCGGGCGTCGAGGCCGAAGCGACCGCTGAGGCCGGGGCGGCGCCGGTCGACGCGACCGGGACCGCGGCCGACGCCGGCGACGAGGCCGACTCGGTCGAGGAGGTCGGCGCGACCGATGTCTCGGAGAGCGAGACGGTTGCGACCACCCCCGCCGAGAGCGACGCGACCACCTCCACGGAAAGCGACGCGACCACATCGGCCGAGAGCGGCACGGCGGATGTCGACGAGACCGACGCGAGCGACGACACCGCGGCGTCCGCCGCCTCCGACGTCGGAGAGGGCGGACTCGGCGACTTCGAGACCGGCGACGGGGAGTCCGACATCGACGCCGGCGAGGCCGACATCGACGCCGAGGAGCCCATCGACGTCGACGAGGGGGCCGACGACGCGGAGGCCCCGGCGGGCTCGGACGACGTCGGCGCCGCGGGCGACGAGATGTACGAGCTCGACGAGACGGAGCGCGAGGAGATCGAGTCCGAGTTCGGCACCGACTTCGCGACCGGCTCCGAGGTCGACGAGCCCGGGGAGGCCGACATCGACGTGCCGGACCCAGAGGAGCTACAGGAGACGCCGGAAGACGCCGCGGCGGCCGACCTCGACGCCGACCCCGTCGAAGCGGAGGCGGATGACGACGCGACCGGTGGGGCGGCCGGAGGCGACGAGACGGACGCGGCCGACGGATCGGACGATGGATCGGACGACGGCGGCGAGGACGTCGACCTGGAGGACGCCGTCATCGATGCCATGGGCGCGCTCGACGACGGCGACGGTGCCGACCGCGAGGCGGTCGTCGACCGCGTGGTCGACGGACACGGCGTCGCCGCGGACGCGGTCGAGGACGCGATCCAGGACGCGCTGATGAGCGGGAAGTGCTACGAGCCCGGCGACGGCGTGCTCAAGCCGATCTGATGGCGCGGGGCGCGTCGCCTGGCGTCGAGCCGGTCGTCGGCGAGCCCGCCGCGGTGGCCGACCTCGGCGGCGAGCGCGCGCTGCTCGTCGCCGACGTCCACGCCGGCATCGAGGTCGGCCTCCGTTACGAGCGCGGCGTCGAGCTCGACGACCGAGCCGACGAGCGCCGGGAGCGCCTCTCTGACCTCCTCGCGGAGACCGACGCCGACCGGCTCGTCGTCCTCGGCGACCTCGCGCACCGCATCGCGGCGCCGGAGGGCGAGGAGCGCGAGGAGCTGGAGACCCTGATCCGAGCGGTGACCGACAGGGTCCCGATGACGCTCGTCGAGGGGAACCACGACGCGGGGGTCGCGGAGGCGTTCGCCGACGACCTCGACGTGATCGGTGCCGGCGGCGGGCTTCTCGGCGGGGTCGGCGACGGCGGCGACGAAGCGAGGCGACGCCGGACCGGCGGCGTCGCCGTCCTCCACGGCCACACCTGGCCCGACCCGGCGCTGCTCGACGCCGACGTGGTGTGCATGGGCCACGAACACCCGCAAGTGCGGCTGGAGGACTCCGTCGGCGGCTCTCGCGTCGAACGCGCCTGGCTCCGTGGCCGGCTCGATCCGGCCGCGTTCGTCGGAGACGACGAATCGGCGGCGGCCGCTCCCGAAGACCCGCCCGAGCTCATCGTCTTCCCGGCGTTCAACGAGCGCTCCGGCGGGACGTGGGTCAACGTCGACGGGCAGTCGTTCCTCGCGCCGTTCCTCCCGGACGCGCTGCCGGCCGGCGACGCGTACCTCCTGAACGGGACGCGGCTCGGCGACTTCCGGCGTCTCTGAGGACGGCGGCCGCTCGGGCGGCCCGGTCTCTCTCGGCGGGAGCGTTTTCTCTCGGGGCACGGAAGCAGGGACATGGTCACCGATCGCGCGCCGACCGAGATCGACGAGGCGGGGTGGCACTGGCTCCGGGTCAAGCACGTGACGGGGTTCCCGCGGAACGCCCGCGACGGCTACTTCCCGAGACACGGCGTGACGCGGCCCGCGGCGACGACGGAGGCGGACCTGCCGTCGGTCGACGATGGAGGGCGGACGACGCTCCCGGCAGACGGTGAGACCGTCGCCGACGCCGACCGACTCGCGCTCGAAACGACCTATCTGAGCGGGAAGTGGCTCGTCGAGCGACCGGCGGAGACGGTCGACGACCTCTGGGAGGCGGTGGTCGACGACGTCGCGGCCGAGCGGTTCTGGGACGCGAAGGTCACGACGCGGGCGGGCCGCGAGGCCTTCGGCGAGGCGGACCACGCCGTGCTCGTGTTCACTCCGAACTACTTCGACCGGGAGGACGTCGACCGCGTCCGCCGACGGCTCGGGGAGGCCCACGGGGTGACCGAGGAGATCCGGTACCGCCCCGACGTGTACACGCTCGACGGGGCCCACGAGGCGCGCCTCGGCGGACTCACCGACTCGGAGGCGTCGCGGTTCCGGGCCTGAAACGCCGTTACGAGACGGAGCGACGGATCACTCGACCGGTCGGAACCGGAAGCCGTCCCAGTCCTGGCTCGCCGGCTCGCGGATCCCCGCGCCCGGCTCCCTGAGGTCGTCGGCGTAGACGGGTTCGACGCGGTCGCCGATGTCGACCTCGACGTCGCCCGGCTCACCGGCGTCGTCCGCGCCCCCGCGCTCGGCCACCTGCCCGAGCGCGCGCACCACCGGGCCGTCGTACTCGTCGCCCATGTCGAACTCGACGATCGCGAGGGTGTTCGGCTCGCGGACGCCCGGCGGAGTCGCCGTCGACATCGTCCACGTGACGATCCGGGCCTCGTACTCGCGGAGGTCGACCGTCCCGACGCGCTCGGCGCCGTTCGGGCTCACGGTGTGGGGCGGATACGTGACCGTTCCGTCCGCGTACTCCGCCGCCTCGAAGGTCGGTTCGGCGCCCCGTTTCCCGTCGCTACCGGTCGCGTCGTCGGTGTCGCTTGTCTCGTGGTCGCTCATCGGCCTCCCTCCAGGATCGCGGTGGTCACGCAGTTCCCGAACCCGCCGACGTTGCAGGCGAGCCCCGTGTCGGCCTCGACCTGCCGCGGACCGGCGTTCCCGGTGACCTGCTGATATATCTCGTACACCTGTGCGACGCCGCTGGCCCCGAGCGGGTGGCCCTTCGATTTGAGCCCGCCGGAGGTGTTGATCGGGAGGTCACCGTCGCGGTCGGTGACGCCCTCCTCGACCGCCTTCCACCCCTCGCCCTTCTCGAAGAAGCCGAGGTCCTCGCTCTGGAGGAACTCGAGGATGGTGAACATGTCGTGGAGCTCAGCGACGTCGACGTCGTCGGGTCCGACGCCGGCCATCTCGTACGCGATCTCCGAGGAGTCGACGACGCCGCCCATCGTCGTCGGGTCCGCGCGCTCGTGGACGACGTGGGTGTCGGTCGCGCCGCCGATTCCGGAGATCACCGCGTACTCGTCTTCGGGGACGTACTCCTGGGCGACGGACTCGGGACAGAACACGAGCGCCGCGGAGCCGTCCGTGATCGGACAGAAGTCGTACAGTCGGAGGGGGTCGGCGACGACCGGCGAACCGAGCACCGTGTCGAGGTCGACCTCCTTCTGAAACTGCGCGTGGGGGTTGTCCACGCCGTTCCGGTGATTCTTCACCGCGACCTTCCCGAGGCTCTCGCGGGGCGCGTCGTACTCGTCGAGGTACAGGCGGGCGGTGAGCCCCGCGAACGAGGGGAGCGTGACGCCGTGTTTGTACTCGACCGGGTGCGTGAGCGACGCGATCACGTCGGTCGCCTCCGAGGTCGTCCGGTGGGTCATCTTTTCGCCGCCGACGAGCATCGTGACATCGCTCGCGCCGGAGGCGACCGACTGCCACGCGGCGTACACGCCCGCGCCCCCCGAGGAGGAGGTCTGGTCGATCCGAGCGGTGTACGCTCCCGTGGCCGCCAAGTCGTGAGCGAGCGCGTTCGGGACGCCGGTCTGTCCCTCGAACTCGCCGCTGGCCATGTTCGAGACGTACAGGTGATCGAGGTCGCCGCCGTCGATGCCGGCGTCGTCGAGCGCGGCCGCGCCCGCCTCGGCCAACAGCTCCTGCACCCAAGCGTCGCGCTGCCCGAACTGGGTCATCGACGCGCCGATTACCGCTACGCGTTTCATACCGATGCGTCCACGGCGCTCGCCTAAAGCGTACCTCTCTGCGGTCGCCGGGGCGGTGAGGGGTCCCGCGGGCGGGTCACTCCGCGCGCCGGCCGGCGTGACCGGGGTAGTCGCGCTCGAACCGCGATCCGATCTCCTCGCGGTCGAGTCGGATCACGACCGGACGCCCGTGGGGGCAGGCGTACGGGTTCTCGCAGGCGTCGAGCCGGTCGAGCAGGTCGACGACCCGCCCCTCCGTCAGCGAGGTGTTCCCGGTCACGGAGGGGTAACACGCCAGGTCCGCGAGCAGCTCGTCGACGACGTCGGTCACCGGCTCGTCGCCCGCGGCCGCGTCGTCGACGAACGCGGAGAGGACGTCCCGGAGGAGGTCAGGGTCCAGCGCGGCGTCGAAGACGGCCGGGACCGATTCGACGACCACCTCGCGGTCGCCCGCGCGCTCGGCGCGGAACCCGATCTCCGCGAGGTCCTCTGCGAAGTCGTCGAACAGCGCCGCCTCCCGCGCGGTGAGTTCGACGCGGACCGGCTCCGCGAGCGCCTGCGCGTCGGCGCCGTCGGCGAACGCCTCCCGCAGGCGCTCGTAGTTCACCCGCTCGTCCGCCGCGTGCTGGTCGATCAGCACGAGCCCGTCCGGCGCCTCCGCGACGACGTAGGTGTCGTGGAGCTGCCCGAGCACCCGAAGCGACGGGAGCGAGTCGAAGGTCCGCTCCGCGGCCTCGGTGGTGTCGCCGGCGAGGGTCCGCTGGGCGGTCGGAGTCGGACGCGGCTCGGTCGCCGCCTCCGTCGCCGGTTCTCGTCGCTCGTTCGGCGCAGCGGCGGGGCCGTCCGTGACGGAGTCGGTGCCGGGGTCGGCCGTGGGGTCGACATCGGAGTCCGACGCGGAACCGGTGGCGGCGTCGTCGGTGACAGCGGCTCCCGAGTCGTCGAATCGACCGAGCCCGTCCGCCTCTTTCGCGTCGGTCTCGGTCGCGGCCGCGCTTCCGCCCTCGTCTCCCGAGTCGCCCTCGGCGTCGTCCGGCGTCGACTGCCAGCTCCGCGGCGACGGCCGGTCGGCCGGGGACGGGTCCGGGTCGGTGGCGGCGTCAGAGCTCACGTCGCCGACCGCCCACGCGTCCTCGTCGGTCGGGTCCAGCTCGGATGCGCCGGCCGCGGCGTCGGCGCTCTCGACGCCGTCAGCGCTTCGGCCGTCGTCGCTTCGGTCATCGCCGCTTCGGCCGTCGCGGTCGCCGAGCGCCGCGCGCTCGTGGTCGGTCCCGGCGCCGCCGACGGCCTCGGCCTCCGGGCCCTCGGGGCTGATCTCGGTCTGGTCCGGCGCCGACTGCCCCCGCGGCGCGGTCGAGCGGACCAGTCCGTGGTCGAGCAGCGCCCCCTCGACCGCCGCCTCCACGGCGGCGCGCACGGCCGGTTCCTCGTCGAACCGGACCTCCAGCTTGCGCGGGTGGACGTTCACGTCGACGTCGCCGGGCGGCACCTCGACGAACAGCACCGCGAAGGGGTAGCGGTCGGGCGCGAGCTGCCCGCCGTACGCCTCCAACACCGCCTCGCGGAGCGCGCTCGCGGTGACGTACCGGTCGTTGACGTAGGTGGCGAGGTACTCGCGGGTCGAGCGCGTCGTCTCCGGGTGGGAGACGAGGCCGGTGACGCGGCGGACCGGGGGATCGTCGGGTGCGGCGGAGTCCGCCGCGTCGCCCTCCGGCTCCCACTCCACGTCGACCATCGCCTCCGCGACCTCGCGGCCGTACACGGACAGCACGGCCGACCGGAGGTCGCCGTTCCCCTCGGTGGCGAACGTCTCGCGGCCGTCGTGCTCCAGCGAGACGGCGACGCCGGGGTTCGCGAGCGCGTAGCCGGTGACGACCGTGTTGACCCGGTCGAACTCGGTGGCCGTCCGCTTGAGGAACTTCTTGCGGGCGGGGGTGTTATAAAAGAGGTCCGTCACCTCGACGGTCGTCCCCTCGGGACAGCCCGCCGGGCGCACCTCGCCGACATCGCCGCCTTCGACCGTGACCTCGGCGCCCGCGTCGGCGCCCGGAGGACGCGACCGGACGGTGAGCCGCGAGACCGCGCCGACGGTGTACAGCGCCTCGCCGCGGAAGCCGAGGGTACCGACCCCGCGGTCGAGGTCCTCGATGTCGCCGATCTTCGAGGTGGCGTGCTCCGCGACCGCGGCCTCCAGTTGGTCCTCGGGGATCCCCACGCCGTCGTCGCGGACGCGGACCCCCTCGGTGCCGCCGGCCTCGACCGAGACGGCGACCCGGCTCGCGCCGGCGTCGAGGCTGTTCTCGATCAGCTCCTTGACGACGCTCGCCGGGCGCTCGACGACCTCGCCGGCCGCGATGCGCTGGACGGTGCGCTCGTCCAACCGCTCGATGTTCGGCGGCTCCATTGCGTACCCTCCGGTCGGACGAGCGCGCACTTGAAGGCGTTGTCGGCGACGGCGGCCTCTGAGAGGGACGGTACGTCGATCGGCGGAACCGCTTATAAGCGGGCTGCGGTGGCGTCGCCGGCGCGTAGCGCCGGCCATCGCACGCGCGAGGGAGTCGCGAACGGAGTGAGCAACGAGATCGGGGAGGCGTGACAGAGATCAGTCCGATCGCCGAATCGAGACCGTTCAACGCGAGAAACCGCGAAACGAGAAAGTCGCAGGACGGAATGGAACGGACCGAGGTCCGCTTACCCCTCCATGCCGCCGAACGAGAGGCCGTCCTCGACGGAGCGCTGCGCCGCGAAGTAGACGATCGCGACGGGGAGCGCGAACAGGTTCGCGAACGCCGCGAAGCGCGTCCACGGCGTGGAGAACCGCCCCTCCGTCGCGAGGTTGTACAGCTCCACCGAGAGCGGGTAGTTCTCCGGCGAGAGCAGCGTCTGCGCGATGATGAACTCGTTCCACCCGGCGAGCCAGACGAAGATGAGCACGACCGCGAGCCCCGGCTTCGTCAGCGGGATGATCACCTCCCGGATCGTCTGGAGGAAGCTCGCGCCGTCGACCATCGCCGCCTCCTCGTAGGAGACCGGGATGTTGTCCATGTACGTCTTCAGCAGCCAGGTGTTGAACGGGATCGCGCCGGCGGCGTAGAACAGCCCGAGGACGAACAGGTTGTTCGTCAGCCCGTACGAACTGAACAGCGAGTACAGCGCCACGAGCGTCGCGATCGAGAGGCCCGCGCCGATCTGCGTGAACAGTACGTAGCCGTAGAGGATCCGCTTCCGGCCGACGAACTGTCGCCGCGAGAACGCGTACGCCGCCGGCACGATCATCCCGAAGCCGGCGGCGATCGTCACGCTGACCAGATAGAGGCTATTGAACACCGCGCCGGGACCGGTGTCGGTCCCGACCCACCGGAAGCCGAGCGGAACGAGCCCGCTCCCGCCGCCGATGACGAGCTGCGGGTACCCCCAGTCGCCGTCGACGAAGAAGAAGTTGGACTCGAACAGCACCCACCGGTAGGCGTCGAGGTTGTACGTCGTCGGGTCGGGGAAGATCCCGCTGGTGTTGAACAGCCGGGTCCCTTCCGCGAGCGACGCGGTGAAGATCCAGAACAGCGGGAAGAGGAGGATTAACACCATCGCCAGCCCGAACAGGGTCATCAGGACGCTCTTCCCGACGTCCCACGGCGTCCGCTTCCCGGTCCGGAGGTCGTAGACGGCCCGCTGGACCGTCACGGCGAACCGCTTCGGAGCGGTCGCGAGCCCGAGGAGCTTCGCGCGGAGCAGCGCCAGGACGGAGGCGAGGGCGCTCATCGCTCACCCACCCCCTCGGCGAGGCCGCCGTAGCGCACGGCGGCGTACATGAAGACGCCGATGAATCCGATCGCGACGATGAGGATCGCGGCCGAGAGCCCGAACTCGTTGAAGCTGATCGCCTCGCGGTAGCCGTAGACGATGATCAGCTCGTTCTGTCGCGCCGGTCCCCCGCGGTTGAACACCCACGGGATCAGGAACTGCTGGAACGCGGTCGCGCCGGTGAGGATCGACGCGAACAGCACCGGCCGCCTGATGGCGGGCAGCGTCACGGTGCGGAACCGCTGGAGGAAGCCGGCCCCGTCGACCATCGCCGCCTCGTGGAGCTCGCGCGGCACGTCCTGGAGCGCGCTCACGATGATGATCACCATGAACGGGTACGCCAGCCACACCTCGGTGGTGACGTACGCGAAGAACGCCTCCCAGCGGCCGCTGAGGAAGCCGATCGGGACGTCGAACAGGAGGAATTCGGGCGCCGACAGCGACGACATGACGCCGTTGTACCGCCCGAGTATCGTGTTGAACACGCCGAACCGGGCGTCGCTGAACATCCCGCGCCAGACGGTGATCGTGAAGATCCCGGGGAACCCGAGGGGCACGATCACCGCCGCGCGCATGTAGCGCTTGCCGACGACGCGCGCGTGGTTCAACAGGAGGGCGATGCCGACCGCGACGAACACCTTGACCACGAGCGAGACGGCGACGAAGAGCCACGTGGTCGACATCGACGTCCAGAACTGCGAGTCGCCGAGCAGCCGCACGTAGTTGTCGAAGCCGATCAGCTCCGCGCCGCCGCCGATCACCGATCCGGCGAACGTCGCGTCGGTCAGCGAGATGTAAAAGAGGTAGAATATCGGATACAGCATGAAGCTCGAAAAGAGGATAACGCCGGGTATCACGAGGAGCAGCCCCCAGTCGCGGTTGGAGAACGGCACCGCCGCTCGGAGTCGTGCGAGCCCGCTCGCGCCGGTGCCGGTCTGTGAGGAAGCCATGATGACTAGCTGGGAGAGTGCCTACAGGTTCTCCCGGATCTCGGACGCGGCCTGGTCGAGCGCGGGGCCGCTCTCCTGGTCGCCGTTGAAAACGCGCGTCAAGGCCTCGGTCAGCGGCGTCCAGACGCTGTTCATGTCGGGGTGGGTCGGGGTCGGCACGCCGCGGTCGACCTGCTGGGCGAACGCCTCGACTTCGGCCGGGAAGTCCCCGCCCTCGATCACGGAACTCAGCACGGGGATGTACCCCTGCTCTTTGGCGTTGGTCTCGACGACCTCCTCGTTCGTGGTGTACCACTCGGCGAACCGAGTGATCGCGTCGACCGTCGACTGGTCGGCGTCGTCCAACATGGCGCTGAAGTAGATGGTCTGGATCCCGGAGTACGACCGCGGGTTGTTGCCGTCGACCGCCGGGAGCGGCGCGACGCCGAGGTTATCGATCTCGCTCTGGAGGTTCGCGAGCTCCCACGGGCCGTTGACGGCGAACGGTGCGGCGCCGTCAGCGAACGCGACGATCTGCGACTCGTAACCCGGGTCCGCCGGGACGTAGTCGGACAGCGTCTCGAGGGCGTCCATCCCCTCCTTACAGGCGTCGCTGTCGAGGGTGACCTCCCGGTTCTCCTCGTCGTAGATGTTGCCGCCGTACGCCTGGACGTAGCCGCTCACGAAGTACGGGTTCGCGACGGGGTACGAGAGCCCGTACTGGCCGTTGCCGGGGTCGTGGAACTCGTCCATGATCGAGACCATCTCCTCGACGGTCGCCGGCGCCTCGTCGACCATGTCCTTGTTGTAGTACAGCGCGACCGTCTCGGAGGCGAAGGGTAGCCCGTGGAGGGCGCCGTCGTACTGCACGGCCTGCTGTGCGGCCCCGGAGTAGGAGTCGAGCGACACGTCGACGTCGTCGCTCGCGTCGTAGAGGAACGGCGGCTCCTCGCGCACCGCGAACCGGCCGATCCAGTCGTGCGCCCAGATCCACGAGTCGGGTCCGTTTCCGGACGGGATCGCGGTCTCGAGCTGCTGGTCGAGCTCGCCGCCGGGCGCCTCCCTGTTGATCGTGTGGCCCGTCTCCGACTCGAAGTCATCGACGTACCCGGACATCGCCTCGTCCTCGCCGTCGGAGAGGTCGGTCCACAGCGCCGCGGTGCCGGTGTTCTGGTCGTCCGACCCGTCGGAGCCGTCGTCGCTTCCGCCGTCGCTCCCGTCGGATCCGTCCGACCCGTCGGACCCGTCGCCGCTTCCGCCGTCGCCGCTGTCCGTGCTGATACAGCCCGCGAGCGCCGCGAGCGCGGTACTTCCCCCCATCGTCTTGAGTAGCGTCCTGCGTTTCTCGTTCATGTGACTACAACAAACGATGAATTACATATTCATACATTTAGTTTTTGGGATCGGGGGGTCGATGCCGTGGCCTCCTCGCACCGTTCTCTCCGGCGATCCGCGGCTCGGCCGTCAGGCGCGCCTCGGTCACACATTTGAGATGAGATTGTTCCTCACATATCAAGAAAACAGCGAAGAACTAATATGCGGGAAGCGCCCTTTGCCAGTAAATGGCAAGAGTAACGCTCGACACGCTCCGGAAGGAGTTCGATCGGGGGACCATCGTCGCCGTCGACGACCTCGACCTGGAGATCGACGACGGCGAGTTCGTGACCGTCGTCGGGCCGTCGGGCTGCGGGAAGACCACCACGCTGCGGATGGTCGCGGGACTGGAGGAGCCCACGTCGGGGACCGTCAACTTCGACGACGAGGACGTCACGGAGATCCACGCGACGGACCGACCCGTCGCGATGGTGTTCCAGAACTACGCCCTGTATCCCCACAAGACGGTGATGGAGAACATGGCGTTCGGGCTCAAAATGAGCACCGACATGACGGTTGAGGAACGGCACGAGCGCGTGACCGAGATGGCCGAGATGATGGGGATCGCGGACCTGCTCGACGACAAGCCGGACGAGCTCTCCGGCGGGCAGAAGCAGCGCGTCGCCCTCGGTCGCGCCATCGCCCGCGAGCCCGAAGTGTTCCTGTTCGACGAGCCACTCTCGAACCTCGACGCGAAGCTCCGCACCGAGATGCGCGCGGAGATCCAGAAGCTCCAGAAGGAGTTCGGCGTCACGGCGATGTACGTCACCCACGACCAAGAGGAGGCGATGACGATGGGCGACCGCCTCGCGATCCTGAACGACGGGAAGCTCCAGCAGGTGGGCGAGCCCACCGAGGTGTACGAGAACCCGGTCAACGAGTTCGTCGCCGGCTTCATCGGTTCGCCGTCGATGAACTTCATCGACGTCGACGTCGACACCGACGGGACGACGGCGACGATCCGCGACGGCGACTCCGGGCTCGCGCTCGCGCTCAGCCGCGAGTACGTGGCGGGCCACGAGCTCGAAGGCGGTCCGTACACGCTCGGAATCCGTCCCGAGAACATCGGGATCGTCGAGGAACCCACCGGCGACGAGACGCTCACCGCGACCGTCGAGGTCGTCGAGCCGATCGGCTCCGATAACTACGTCCACCTCTCCGTCAACGACGACTTCCTCGCTCGCGCGCCGGCGAACGTCAAGCCGGAGGCCGGAGACGAGGTCGGAGTCGTCTTCGAGGAGGAACACGTCCACCTGTTCGACGCCGAGACGGGCGAAGACGTGTTCCTCACGGACGAGGAAGTCGAGGCCGCGGTCGCCTGAGGCGGTTCTTCGTACGCGGCCGTGTCGGGCCGGACCGATCCGACGACCACGGCCGCGAGGGCGGAGGAACCGCGCGACGCCGCGGAGCGATACGCAGCCGGCGTTGCCGTTCGGTCGGTCGACTCAGTCGTCGGCGGTCGGCGTCGGCGCCTTCCCGCCGAGCGCGTCGCGGTCGTGGTCGGCCTCGAAGTCGAGGTCCGGCCCGCGCGCGATGATCCCGGAGGGCGTCACGTCCGGATGGGTCGTGTAGTAGTGCTCCTTGATGTGGTCCATGTTCACCGTCTCGGCGACGCCCGCGGTCTGGTAGAGGTCGCGGAGGTACGGCCAGAGGTGCTCGTACTGGTGAACGAACTTCCGGTTGCACATGAAGTGCGTGTGGTACACCTGATCGAAGCGGACCAGCGTCGTGAACATGCAGATGTCGGCCTCGGTGAGCGAGTCGCCGACGAGATAGCGCCGGTCGGACAGGTGGTCGTTCCAGCGGTCGAGCGCGCCGAACAGCTCGTCGATCGCCTCGTCGTACGCCGCCTGGGACGTGGCGAACCCGGCGCGGTAGACGCCGTTGTTGACCGGCTCGTAGATCTCGGTGATGACCTCGTCGACGTCCGCGACGGTCGCCTCGTCGTCGGCGTCGGGCAGCAGCGAGACGTCGTTTCCGAGGTCGTCGAACGCGGTCGAGAGCATGCGGAGGATCTCCCGTGACTCGTTGTTGACGATCGTCTCCGTCTCGGTGTCCCACAGCACGGGGACGGTCACCCGACAGGTGGCGTCGGGGTCGGCCTCGACGTACAGCTCCCGGAGGTAGTCGCTGTCGTGGAGGCGGTCGGGCGTACAGCCCGCCTTCTCCGGGGTGAACTGCCAGCCGCCCTCGTCGCGGTACGGGTCCACGACCGAGACGCCGATGGCGTCCTCTAAGCCGAGCAGCGACCGCGCGAGCAGGGCGCGGTGCGCCCACGGACAGGCGTAGGAGACGTACAGGTGGTACCGCCCCGCCTCCGGCTGGAACCGCTCGTCCGGTTCGGCGTCGACGTGGTCGGGCACGTCGCTGCCGGCGATCCAGTTCCGGAACGTCGTCTCGCCGCGCTGGAACGAGCCGTCCTCGTCCGTCGCTTCGTACGTGTCCGTTCGCCACTCGCCGTCGACGAGTTGATTCATATCTGAATTACGGGCTCGACGTGCATAACGTGGGCGGGGACACGCGTGTCACCGGCCGTGCGACGTGTGGAATCGGATCGGGGTGACGGTCGGTCTGTCGCTCGCTGATAGACGAACGACATCGGCGCGACGGCTATCCCCGACCCCGTTGCGACGGCTCGCTCCCGTCGGGCGCTCGGAGGCGCGCCGACTGGCCGCGGGGTTGCTTATAAGTAGCCGCCGCCGCCCGCGCCGGTGGCTTTTCGGTCGGGCCCGCGGTCTCCTGACGTATGTCCGAACGAAACGAGGCGGCGCCGACCGTCGCGGTCGTCGGCGGGGGCGCCGTCGGCGTCACCGCGGCCGCCGACCTCGCGGCCCGCGGCGTCGACGTGACCCTCTACGAACGCGGCTCGCTCGGCGCCGAGAGCTCCGGCCGGGCCGCCGGCGTGTTGTACGACGCGTACGCGGAGGACGTCGACGCCGCGCTGGCCGCCCGCGCGATGGAGCGGTTCCGGGCGTTCGACCGGTCGCTCCCCGGCTTCTCGTTCGCGCCGTGCCCGTACGTGATCGCGGTCCGCGAGGGCGACCCGGACGCCGACGCCGTCCCCGCGATGGTCGAGCGGATGCGCTCGCACGGGCGCGACGTCTCGCTCGTGACACCGAGCGCACTCGCCGACCGGTTCCCGATCGCGGCCGACGACCTCGCGGTCGCCGCGGTCGCCGAGGGCGCGGGGTGGTGCGACCCCGCGAGCTACGTCGAAGCGACGGGGCGGCGGGCGCGTCGCGAGGGGGTCACGATCGAGACCGAGACGGCCGTCTCGGTGACCGGCGACGGG
>NZ_NHPE01000109.1:33424-33579 GCF_002252895.1 Halorubrum sp. Eb13
TCGCGGGCGCCGGGGTCGAGGTCCCGGTCGTCCCCTACCGGGTCCAAGCGCTGACGAGCGGGGTCGACTACGACGGGCCGATGGTGTACGACGCGACCGCGGGCGTCTACGTCCGACCCCACCCGACCGGCCTGCTGGCCGGCGACGGCACCGAG
>NZ_NHPE01000109.1:33635-33821 GCF_002252895.1 Halorubrum sp. Eb13
CGGAGACGCTCCGCGATCGGGTGGACGCCGTGAGCGGCGACGGGCCGGACGTCGGGCCCGACGTCGAGCGGGCGTGGGCCGGGCTCTGCACGGCGACGCCCGACGGCGACCCACTCGTCGGACCCGTGGGCGAGGGAGGAGACGGGCCCGCCGGCGACGCGGACCCCCTGTTCGTCGCCGCCGGCT
>NZ_NHPE01000031.1:0-61311 GCF_002252895.1 Halorubrum sp. Eb13
TCGCCGGAGACGTCGCCGACGACGTCGAAATCGCTCTCGCCGGGCGTGTAGTCGACGACGCCGGCGTCGTTGGCGTTCTTGAGGGCCTTCTCGGCGTGGGCGCTCGCGGGGACGAACGAGAGGTGGTCGTAGTCGGGGTCCGACGTGATCGCCTCCCAGTTCGACTGCGCCTCGGGCGTGTCCATCTTGTTCGCGGCGACGACCATCGGCTTCGTGCGCTTGCGGATCTCGCGGGCGAGCGACGCCTCGTCGGCGTCGTCCCACGTCTCGGGGTCGAGCTCCAGTCCCTCGGCGAGGATGACGCGTTTCATCCGGTCCTTGTCGATGCCGAACGCCGACATCTGCTCGGCGAGCTCCCGCTCGATGGCGGCCTCTGAGCCGTGGTAGCGCGTCTCGAACTTCTCGATCCCCTTGCGGAGCACGTCGAGGTACCACTCGTCGAGCTCCTCCTCTAAGAAGTCGATGTCCTCGCGCGGGTCGTGGCCCTCGGTGGCCTCGCCCTCGATGTCGGTCTTGCCCGAGAAGTCGACGACGTGAATCAGCACGTCGGTCTCGTTGAGGTCGGTGAGGAACTGGTTGCCGAGACCGCGCCCCTCGTGGGCGCCGGGGACGAGCCCGGCGACGTCGACGAGCTTCACGGGGACGTACCGGGTCCCCTCGCGGCAGACGCCGACGTTCGGCGTGCAGCTCTCGTCGAACTCCGGGGCGGCGCAGTCGACGCGGACGTATGCCTCGCCGACGGTCGGGTCGATCGTGGTGAACGGGTACGCGCCCTCGGGCACGTCGTTCATCGTCGCGGCGTTGAAAAACGTCGACTTCCCCACGGAGGGCTTGCCGACGAGGCCGATCCGATAACTCATTACCGTCAGTGCGCGACCCGCGGTAAAAAGCGATGCGAGACGCGACGTGGCGTGCGGATTAGTGACGTACGGGGAGTCGGCAGGCGTCGTCGACCCGGTCGGGCGTCGGAGCAGACTGGTCGGGCGTCGGATCCGACTGGTCGGGCGTCATCCCGACCCGATCAGGCGTCGCCGTCGGACTGCCCCGGCTCGCCGACCGCTTCGATCGGGAGGACGTTCTGAAGCGCCGTGTAGGCGTCTTGGGGGCTCTCGAACCGCTCTTGCTCGATTTCGCTGAGCAGCTCGCCGAGGTCGGCGTCGCCGTCGGCGAACAGCACGGTGGTCCCGGCGCACGCCTCGGCGAGGTCGCTCCGAGCCGCCGGGAAGGAGTGGTCAGCGAATTCGCCCTCGACTCTCGATAGGTGGATCTCGGTCGTCATGGCCGCATATCGCGTCGAGAGCGCTTAAACGCACGCCTCGAACGGTCGGGCCAAAGAACCGGCAAAGCCTGCAAAGAGTTATGCGGTCGCAGCTTCATGATACATGTGAACAGATGACACTCTACGACCGGATCCTAGTCCCGACCGACGGCTCCACCGAGGGGGAGCGGGCGGTCGCGCACGCGCTGGACCTCGCCGCGGTCCACGATGCCGCGGTCCACGCGGTCCACGTGGTCGACACGGCGAGCTACGCGGGGATGCCGATGGAGGCCTCCTGGGAGGGCGTCGGCGAGCTCCTGCGGGGCGACGCCGAGGAGGCCGTGGCGGCGGTCGAGGAGCTGGCCGAGGAGACCGTCGTCGACGTGGAAACGGCCGTCGTCGAGGGGTCGCCCAGCCGCGAGATCATCCGGTACGCCGAGGGGAACGGCTGTGACCTCGTCGTGATGGGCACCCACGGCCGCGGCGGGATAGACCGGCTCCTGCTCGGGAGCGTGGCCGAGAAAGTCGTTCGCGGCGCCGCCGTCCCGGTCCTGACGGTCCGGATCGACGGCGACGTCCCGACGGAGCCGAGCGTGGCGGAGGCCGCCGGACGGACGTGAGCGCGGCCGGGCTGCCCAGTCCCGACCCTCGCGACGCCGCGCCGTCCAGCCCCCGCCGACCCGACCCCGCGGTCAGCCGTCGGCGTCGCGGAGGTGCTCGCAGTCCCCGGCGTGGACGCGCCGCGTCCCGTCCCCCGTGTCGATCACGAGCGCGCCCGGCGACTCGACGTCGACCGCGGTCCCCGTGACGGCCCCCGTCGGAGTCTCCACGCGGACCCGTCGCCCGAGCGTGCTCGCCCGCTCGCGCCACGCCGCGAGGATCCGGTCGGATCGGTCCGCCGTCTCCGCGAGCGCCGCGAACCGCTCGAGGAGCGTCGCCGCGAACCGCCGCCTGTCGACGTCGTCGCCGGTCTCGGCGCGCAGCGAGGTCGCGTCGCCCGGGAGCGCCTCCGGGTCGAGGTTCGCGTTGACGCCGACGCCGACGACGAGCCACGAGACGCGGTCGGCCTCGCCCTCCATCTCGGTGAGGATCCCGGCGAGCTTGCGGCCGCCGCGTCCCGAGCGGTCGGCGTCGCCCGCGGCGCCTCCCGCACCGTCGCCCCCGACGAGCACGTCGTTCGGCCACTTGATGTGCGCGTCGACGCCGACCTCGCGACAGGCGTCGACCGTCGCGACCGCCGCGGCGAGGGTGAACAGCGGCGCGCGGGCGGGCGAGACCGTCGGCCGGGTGACGACGGACAGCCAGACGCCGCCGCTCGGCGCGACCCACTCGCGGTCGAGCCGGCCCCGACCGCCGGTCTGCTCGTCGGCGACGACGGCGACGTCGGCGGCGCCGTCGGCCGCCAGCTCGCGGGCGCGGTCGTTCGTCGACGGGACGGCGTCGTGGTACTCCACCTCGTACGGCGCGTCGAGTCCGAACTCGATCCCGGCCGCGCAGTAGGCGGGCTCCGCGGGCGCGGCGTAGCCCGCGCCCGTCGACTCGACGGCGAACCCCTCCTCGCGGAGCGCCTCGACCGCCTTCCACACCGCCGCCCGCGAGACGTCGAGCTCCGCGGCGAGCGCCGGTCCCGAGACCGGACCGTCCTCCAGGGCGTCGAGCAGCGCGCGACGCGTGTCCATGTCGACGCGGTCGGCGCGGGCGTGGAAAGCCGTTCCGGGTCGCCAGCGGGGACCCGCTCGCCTATGGGTCCGCGGGCGTAACGTCGGGTGTCGCATGACCGACGCCGAGACCGTTCCCGTGACCGTCGTCGATGGCGAGGAACGCACAAAGCTGGCTGTCGAGCCGGGACGGAACCTGCGGCGCGTCCTCCTCGACGCCGACCTGTCGCCGTACGCGGCCGCGACGCGCCGACTGAACTGCGGCGGGCGCGGGATCTGCGCCACCTGCGGCGTTCGGATCCGCGAGGGACCGCCGCCGGACCACTGGCACGACCGGCTCGCGGCCCGTTTCGGCTACCCGCGGCTGTCGTGTCAGGTCACCGTCGACGGGCCGATGACGGTCGAGCTCGTCGACAAGCGCGTCTGGGGATCGCGCGAGTCGGGCGGCGGCGACTAGCGGGGAGCGACCGTGCCGTGCGTCGCGGCGCTCGCCTCCGAGACACCTCGTTTCCGGTGAAACGCGGCCGTGAGACGCGACGCGACCGCGTCGACGAGGAGACCCGACGCGACCGCGGCGGCCGCCGCTCGCCGACGAGGCGAGTCGACTGTGGGCACAAGACCCAAGGTCTCACGGGCGAACGCTCCGGTATGCAACCCTCCAAGGAGCGGGAGGCGTCCGACGGCGACCCGATGGACGACCTCGACGACCTCCTCGACGACGACCTCGCCGAGGGCGGGGACCCCTCGACGTCGGACGAGGCCGATTCGCGCGCCGAGAGGAACGAGTCGGCTGGCCGGGCGGCCGAGACCGGCGGCGACGGCGGGCGCGTCGGGACGAGCGGTCGCTGGTTCTCCGCGAAGGCGTTCGCGCTCGCGCTCGCCGCGGTCGCGATCGGCGTCTTCGTCGGCGGCGCGATCCCGCTCATCGGCGGGACGATCGGTTCGGCCGGAGGCGTGTTCCTCGCCGCGTTCCTGATCGGGCTGGCGCTCTCCGCCCGACGGTACGTCGAGACCGGGCTCGCCGGCGCCGCGGCGGGGGCCCTCGTCGCGGTCACGAACGTCCTCGGCGTCGGCTTCCTCCCGATCGGGGTCGACTACCTCCAGCAGTGGGGGCTTCCCCTGCTCGCGGTCGGCGGCGGGCTCGGGCTCGTCGCGGCCCTGCTCGGCCACTACTTCGGCCGCGATCTCCGCGCGGGCCTGACCGCGGACGTCGAGGGCTGAGCGCCCCGAAAAAACCCTTACTTCCGCCCGATCAGCGCGGGCCAGTGATACGCGTCGAACCCGACGTACGCCGCGATCTCCCGGCGTTCGAGCGCGAGGAAGCCCGCGAGTATCGCGACGAACCCGACGATCGCTTCCGCCTCGACGAGGGTGCCGAGCAGGACCCAGCTCCCGGCCGCGGCGACCACGGGCTCGGCGTACCCGACGAGGTGGAGCTGCGCCGGGCCGACCTCGTCGAGCAGCGCGAAGTAGATCAGGAACGCGAGGACGCCCGACAGCAGCGTGAGGTAGGCGAGCGACACGATCGCGGTTCTGTTCCACTCGATCGCCGACGGCGACTCCCCGAGCGCGGCGGCGCCGACGAAGAGGATTCCGGCGCCGAGCACCATCGCCCACCCCTGCAGGGCGGCGATCGGGAGGTCGGTCCGGAGCGGTCGGAGCAGGACCGCGCCCAGCGAGAAGGCGACGGCGCCGGCGAACGCGAGGCCGACGCCGAGGAGGGCCGAGTTACCGGCCCCGGCCGCGGTCGGGTCGGCGATCACGACCACCCCGAGGACACCGAGGGCGAACCCGCCGATCTCGACGGGACCGAGCCGCTCGTTGGGGAGGAGGACCGCGGCGAACACCGCGGTCAACACCGGCACGAGGCTCACGACCACCGCGGCGACCGCCCCCGAGATGTGGAGCTCGCCGACGTACAACAGCCCGTGGTACGCGGCGATAACGAAGGTCGCCGCGACGGCGACGCCGAGCCACTCGTCGCGTCCGCTGGGCGTCGTCCGTCCGGACATGACCGCGGCGACGCCCAGCACGATCGCTCCGGCGATCGCGTACCTGACGCCGGCGAACAGCAGCGGCGGGAAGTGGTGTAACCCGGCCTCGATCGCGACGAAGGAGGTGCCCCACAGGGTCGCGAGGAGGACGAAGGCGGCGACGACTGATTCCGGAGTAGAGAGGAGGTTCCGTAGCTTCATTGAGTGTTAGATCGAAGTTTCTTGAGACAGTTAAACTATTCTCTCACAATCGGCCGAATTCAGAATGAACAATCACGCATACGAACGAACTGCAATACGCTTCCGAAACGAGGGTCGTTCTTGGATTCGAGTGCAAGTGTGTCGGTCGGAATATACAACAGTCCCTCACTCGAAGGGGGCGTATGGACGAGCGCGACGTGCGGCTGTTGAAGGCGATATCTGACCTCGGAACCGGGAGCCCCGAGCGGCTCCACGAGGAGACCGGGATTCCGGTGTCGACGATCCACTACCGGCTGAACAACCTCCGCGAGGACGGCGTGATCGAGAACGATCTGTACGACCTCGACCACGAGGCGCTCGGGCTCGGCGTCACCGTCATCGTCGAGGTGCTCGCGAGCTACGAGGGCCCGTACGAGGAGTTCGCCGACGAGCTACTGGCGGTCGAGGGGGTCACGGAGGCGTTCTTCACGATGGGCGAAACCGACTTCGTCGTCCTCGCGCGGCTCTCGTCGTCCGACACCGTCGAGCGGCTCATCAGCGACTTCGAGGCGATTCCCGAGGTCGAACGCACGAACTCGACGTTCACGATCGCCACACTCCGCGACGAGCCGCGAGCGCCGGCGACGTACGACCTCGACACGCTGCTCGCGGAGCTGACCGAGTAGCGCCGACCTCACTCCGGCGACAGGGAGGACCCGACCGACCGCTCGACGAACAGTAGCGCTACCAGTCCGAGTATCACCAGCGTGTACGCGAACGCGGCGAAGAGCGCGTCCTGCGTCGATGGGTACTCGGTGGTCCGGAAGATGATCACTTTCCGGACCATCGCGATGACGCCCGTGTAGATCACGAGCCTGACGATCCGACGGGTGTCGCTCTGTTCGATGTAGGCGACGACCGTCTCGTACACCTCGACGATGATGAGCAGCAGCAGTCCGGTCTCGATGAATCCGATGACCGTGTTCGGGTCGGTGATCTCGCCGGTGGGAACTGACTCGGCGATCTGTATCGCGAGGTCGACCACGCCGATCCCGAACAGGAGGGCGAACAGCGCCGCCGCGGCGAGTTCGACGCCGTGGATGAACCGGTTCGTCGCGTCGGAGACCCGGTCGCCGCGCGTCTTCGCGACGGCCGGCTCGGGCGTGCGGTCTGTCGCTGGCGGGTCGTCCGAGGGACCCGGTGGCGGATCGTCCATCTGGTGTTCCCTCTAGGTACGAATCAAGGCCCCGCGACACGTAAAGAACAGGGGCGACAACGTGTGAATCGGGGGCGGAACGGGAGGGATTCCGAGGACCGTTACGACCGCTTGCCGATCTCCTCGCGGAGCACGTCGGAGACGACCTCCCCGTCGGCCTTGCCGCGGAGCGCGCCCATGGCCTCGCCCATCAGCCCCGAGAACGCCCCCATCCCCTCCGCCTCGATCTGATCGGCGTTGCGCTCGACGACGTCGACGACCGCCTCGCGGACCGCATCCTCGCTCACCCCAGAGAGTCCGGCCTCCTCGACCGCCTCCGCGGCCGTGAGGTCCGGGTTCTCGGCGAGCGTCGTCAGCACCTCCGGCACGCCCTCCTTCGCGAGGTCGCCGCCCTCGACGAGGGCGAATAAGTCGAGGAAGTGGTCGTCGGTCAGGTTCTCGACCGGGGCCCCCTCGCGGCGGATCTCCGTCGTCGTCGACTCCAGCGTCGACGCCGCGAAGGTGGGGTCGACGCCGCGCTCGACCGCGGTCTCGAACAGCGGGAAGCGCCGCCCGAAGGCGACCTGCTCGGCGAGCCCGCGATCGAGTCCGAACTCCTCGGCGTAGCGGTCGGTCTTCTCGTCGAGGAGCTCGGGTCGGTCGACGTCGGACGGGTCCGGCTCGACCGGCGGCACGTCCGTCTCGGGGTACATCCGAGCCGCGCCGGGAAGCGGACGGAGGTAGCGGGTCGTCCCGTCCTCGTTGGCGCCGCGGGTCTCCTCGGGGACGCCCTCGATCGCCGCGGCGGCCCGGTCGGCGGCGGCCTCGATCGCGAGGTCGGCGGTCTCCGGGTCGGCGGCGACGATGGCGACCGCGTCCTCCGGCCCGGCGCCGACCGCCTCGCGGAGGGACTCGACCTCGGCCTCGGTCACGCCGTACGCCGGCAGCTCGTCGGTGTGGAAGATCCCGCCCGCCCCGTGTCGCTTCGCGTGGTCGGAGAGCTCGGTCCCGAGCCGGCGGTCCGGCTGGATTTCCCACCCTACGAGCCCGTCGAAGCCGAACAGCGGAACCGCGGTCACCTTCCCGCCCGAGTCGAGCGCGCCCCGGATGACCCCGGAGTCGGTCTCGGCGAAGACGTCGGTCGCGTCCGAGACGTCGCCGACGCTCGCGTCGCGGTCGCGAAGCTCGTCGCGGATCGCGAGCAGCTCCGCCTGCCGGCCGACCTCGCCGCGGACGATGTCCTCGATCCCCTGGAGGTCCTGGACGCCTTTCACCTCGACGCGGGCGCCCTCGGCGATGGAGACGTTGACGTCCTGCCGAATCGTGCCGAGCCCGCGCTTGACCGCGCCGGTCGACCGGAGCAGCATGCCGATGCGCTCGGCGGCCTCGCGGGCGCCCTCGGGGCTCCGGATGTCCGGACCGGTACCGATCTCGACGAGCGGGACGCCGAGGCGGTCCAGCGAGTAGACGACGCCGTCGTCAGTCTCCTCGACGCGCTTTGCCGACTCCTCCTCCAGCATGAGGTCGACGATCGACACCGCCCCCTCGCTCGTCTCGATCTCCCCGCTCTGGCCGAGCAGGATCGAGCGCTGGAAGCCCGAGGTGTTCGACCCGTCGATGACGAGCTTCCGCATCACGTGCGCCTGGTCGACGACCGAGACGTCGAGCAGGTCGGCGATCTGGAGCGCGACCGAGAGCGCCTCGCCGTCGACGCGCCGGGGCGGCTCGTCGTCCTCCTCGACGAGGCAGGTGGTGTCGTACGCGAGGTAGGTGAACTCGCGGTCGACGCGGCTCTCCTCCATCGCGGCGTCGTCGAGCTCGCCGAGCTCGCTCTTCGTCGGGTGGAGCCGGCGGGCGATCTCGCGGTCGGCCTCGTCGGGGTCGCGCTCGACGGTCGGGGAGTCGCAGAACAGCTTCGTCTCCGTGTCGAGCTGCTGGTGGATCTCCAGCCCGGCGACGAGCCCCAGCTCCTCGTGGTCGTACTCGGGGGTCGCGTCCTCGCTCATTACGCGTTACTCCGGCAGGCCGGGACTAAAAGGGTGGCAGTTCGCGCGGGCGATGCGGATCGAGGCCACCGAGGTTACTTATAAATGACTGGGCGGTGGCGCGTGCCTGTGAGCGGCCGCCCTCGGCGGCCGCGAGTCAGCACGCGCGAGGGAGCCCGCGGCCGCCGGCGCGGCCGCGGCGAGGCTGGGGAGGCGCGAGGGGCTGTGCGGCTGCGGTCGGGTGGGACTCAAAGGGGCAGTCGCGAGTCCTCGCGGCTGGGGCTTCGGCGGTGTTCACGATCACAGCGTTCCGATCACAGCTGTCGCTCGTCGCGTAACGTTCGAAAGGAATTGTGCGTGGATGCTGTCGTAGAGACAACACCGTGCATCGGTGCGGCGGGTGTGCCGCCGAGCGATGCGTGGGACCGGATTTGAACCGGCGGACCTCTACAGGACAGCGCCCTCAACGCTGCGCCGTTGGCCTGGCTTGGCTACCCACGCTCGCGGTGTTCAATCGCGTCCTCACGTACCCTTCCCCCAATTAAAAGCCCTTCCATTCGGCAGTGCCGTGTCGAAGAGTGACACCGGGCGGCGGGGCCGGGCGAATTCCGGGTCGGACACGCCCCCGGTCGGACGCGCCGGAACCGGCACGGGTTTGGGAGTGGCGGCCCTCAGATCCGATATGTCCGAGTGGGCCCGCGAGAACGTCCCGCTTTTGACCGCACTCAGTTCCGTCGCGGCGCTGGCCGTGGTGTTCGGCGCCGTCGGCGGCGCGATCCCGAGCGTCCTCCTGCCCCGCGCGAGCGACGCCGTCCTCGCCGCGATCCCGCACTTCAACGCCGCCGTCTCGGCGACGGCCATCGGCACCATCGTCCTCGGCTGGCGCGCCATCGCCCGCGGCGACGTGCGCCGACACCGCGCGTTCATGCTGACGTCGTTCGGCCTCTTCACCGCCTTCCTCGGCGCGTACCTCTACCGGCTGATCCACGTCGGCACGACCGAATTCCCCGGCCCCGACGTCGTCTACACCTACCTCTACCTCCCGTTCCTCGGGATACACATTCTGCTCGCGATCGCCTGTATCCCGTTCGTCTTCTACGCGCTCCTGCTCGCCGCGACCCGCCCGTACGAGGAGCTGTACCACACGCGTCACGCGCAGGTCGGCTTCGTCGCCGCCGTCCTCTGGCTGATCTCCTTCGCGATGGGGATCGGCGTGTACGTCATGCTGTACCACGCGTTCTGAGGCGGGCGCGGGGCCGACCGGCGAAGCCGGGCGCTCCGACCGTACCGGCCGCACCGATCGCCCCGACCGCTCCGACGAAGCTTGATATCGCCGTCAACCGTACGAACCGTCGTGCTGTTCGCGACTCACCTCCTCGTCGCCGCCGGCCTCGGGTGGCTGTCGGGACACCCGCGCCTCCGGCGGTACCTCGGCGGTTCGCCGCCGCTCTCCGTGTGGTGGGTCTTCGCCGGCGCCGCGCTCCCGGACGTCGTCGACAAGCCGCTCGGCGCGCTCGGCGTCTTCGACGTCTACCAGTCGGTCGGCCACTCCGCGCTGCTCGTGCCGCTCGCCGCGCTCGTCGCCGTCGCCGCGAGGCGCCGCGGCCTCGCGGTCGCGGTCGGCTGGGGCTCTCACCTCGCGCTCGACGCGCTCCACATGGTCGTGAACGGGCGGCCGGGCGACGCGGCGTTCCTCGGGTGGCCGCTCCTCACGCGGTCCGACCCGCTCGCGATCCCGCCGGGCGAGTTCGCGCTGTTCTACGTCGGAACCCCCTCCTTCTTCCTCGAAGCGGCGCTGTGGCTGGCGGCCGTCTCACTGGTGTTGCGGTCGCGGGTCGCCGTCGGCACCGACCGGGAAAGCGGTCGGTGAGACCGGTCCGGCCGCCTACCCGTCTTCGTTCGCCATCCGGTGGGCCGCGTAGAAGAGCGGGACGAGCAGCGCACCGGCGAACCCGAAGCCGAGCGCGAGCGCGCCGATGTCGCCCGCGCTGAGGACGCGGCCGGCGCTCCCGCCGTCGTCGCCGTCGCCTCCGTCGCCACCGCTTCCGCCGTCGCCTCCGTCGCCACCGCTTCCGCCGTCGCCTCCGTCGCCTCCGTCGCCACCGCTTCCCCCGCCTCCGCCGTCACCGCTCCCACCGTCGCCGCCGGCGTCGGGCTGGACGAGGTCGTCGTCGACGGAGCCGACCGCGACGGAGCCCTTCATGCCGACCGCCTCGTGCGGTACGCAGAGGTAATTGAACGTGTCGCTGTCGGACGCGTCGTCGAACGTGTACTCGAAGGTGGTCCCCGCCTCGCTGACGGTCTCGCCGCTGTCGAACGTCCCGTCCTCGGCGACGACGTTGTGCGCGCCGCCCTCGCCGGTCCACTCCCAGACGACGGTCGTTCCGGGGTCGATCAGGATCGCGGCCGGACCGAACCTGAGCCCGTTGACCGCGCCGACGTCGACGGTGACCTCGTCCTGTCCGGTGTAGTCGTGCGTCCCGTCGTAGTTGTCCACGTCGTCGAGCCAGCCGCCGTACTGGGCGGCGGCGGTCCCGGAACCGGCGGCGAGGCCGGTCGCGGCGGCGGCGCCTGCGGCGCCGACCCTGAACAGCCCGCGGCGGCTCATCGTCGCGTCGTCGGCGTCGGATGTCATACCTGTACCTCCCAGCGTGGGCGTATTTAAATTCCCGATTCCCGACTCGCGACGTGAGAACGGGAGGCGGCGACGGGGCGAGTCGTCGGGAACCGAGGTCGGAGCCCGATTAGTCGTCCGCCGGCGTCGGGTCGGGCGTGACGGGGTCGAGGTCGCGGTCGCTCTCCTCGCCCTCGACGTCGAAGGGGTACTCGCCGGTGACGCAGCCGAGACAGAGGTCCGCGCGGCTCTCGCCGAGCGCCTCGGAGACGGCGTCGATCGAGAGGTACGAGAGGGAGTCGGCGCCGACCTCCTGTCGAATCTCCTCGGTGGAGGCGTCGGCGGCGATCAGCTCCTCGCGGGTCGCCATATCGATCCCGAAGTAACAGGGCGCGACGATCGCCGGCGCGCCGATCCGGAGGTGGACCTCCTCGGCGCCGGCTTCGCGGACGAGCTCGACCAGCTGCGTCGAGGTCGTTCCCCGGACGATGGAGTCGTCGATGATGGTGACCGACTTCCCCTCCACGGTCGATTTGATCGGGTTGAGCTTCAGCCGGACCGCGCGCTCGCGCTCGTCCTGCGTCGGCATGATGAACGTGCGCCCGACGTACCGGTTCTTCATCAGCCCCTCGGCGAACTCGATACCGGCGTCGTTCTCCGGACGGGCCTCGCCGTCGGCGGTCGTCTCGCCGGCCGCGTCGGCGTAGCCGGAGGCGAACGCCCGGCCGGAGTCGGGGACCGGCATCACGACGTCGGCCTCGACGCCGGACTCCTCCCAGAGCTTCCGCCCGAGCTTGCGGCGGACCTCGTACACGAGGTTCTCGTCGATGACCGAGTCGGGGCGCGCGAAGTAGACGTGTTCGAAGAAGCAGTGCGCGGTCGACTCGCGCTCGACCAGCTGGTAGGTGTCGTACCCCGCGCCGTCGGGGTCGAGGACGACGAGTTCGCCCGGGCGCACGTCCCGGATCAGCTCCCCGTCGAGGGTGTCGATGGCGGCCGACTCGCTGGCGAGCACGTATCCGCCGTCCACTTTCCCCAGACACAGGGGACGGTTCCCGAGGGGGTCGCGCACGCCGAGGACGGTGTCGTCGTGGGTGATCGCCAGCGAGTAGGAGCCGTGGATGCGGTTCATCGTGTGTTTGACGGCGCGCACGAGGTCCTCCTCCAAGAGGTTGCGCGCGAGGTCGTGGGCGATCACCTCGGTGTCGCCGTCGGAGGTGAACGCGTGGCCGGCCGCCGCGAGCTCCTCGCGCACCTCGTCGGCGTTCACGAGGTTCCCGTTGTGCGAGAGCCCGAGCGAGCCGGACTTGAAGGAGACGGAGAACGGCTGTGCGCAGCTCTTGTCGAGGCTCCCGGCGGTCGGGTACCGGACGTGACCGATGCCGGTGCCGCCCGACAGCGACGCCAGGTCCCCCTCCTCGAACGCGTCCCCGACGAGCCCGCGCTCGACGTGGCTGTGCTGTTGGAACCCGTCGTGCGTGACGATCCCAGCGGACTCCTGCCCGCGGTGTTGGAGCGCGTACAGCGCGTAGTACAGCGGCCGCGCGGCCTCGCGGTCAGCGAGCGAGATGCCGACGACGCCGCACTTCTCTCGCGGCTCGTCAGCGGTGTGGTCCCCACCGGCGTTCATGTACGCGACGGTGGGGCGTGAGGCGATAAAAATCCTCGTGTTCGTGGTGCTATCGAGGTTTACGACGGGGTATATATGCACAAACGCGGATCGGGTCCGGCGAAGTCGCCGACCGGCCGGTCGGCTCACCTCCCGTCGACGTCGCGCTCACTCCCCCTCGATCAGCTCGTCTAATCGCTCGAAGTACGCCTCCCGCGGCACCTGGTAAGCGGCGCGGTAGTCGACGTCGCCGGCGGCGAACCGCTCCGCGACCGCGACGGCCGCGGCCGCGCCCGACTCGCGGTCGTCGCGGGTCTCCGAGACCGCCTCGACCTCGGGCTCCAAGAAGAGCACGACGTGCCACTCGTCGGTCGCGTACTGGCCGGATCCGGGGCGGGCCGTCCGCGCGCCGTTCGTGAGGTAGATGGTCGGCATGCACTCCGCGGGGAGGTCGTCGCCGTCGAACACGTCGGGCCGGTAGACGAGGATCGCCCGTCCGCTCGGCTCCTCGTTCCACACCCGCCAGCCGTCCGGCAGCGCCTCGAAGCTCATGGGCGGAGTCGGAGGCGGAGGCTTGAAAGGATCGCGCTCCGGTCCGCCTAGTCGACGATGTCGGAGCCGCCCGGCGGGAGGAACTCCTGAAGCTGGTCCGCGCTCGCCACCTTGCGAACGAACGATTGGTCCGCGAACCGCCCCTTCAGCTCGCGGTACACCATCATCGCGGCGTCGTTCTGGGCGTACATCCCCGGCTCCAGCGTGACGCTCGTCGCCGCGCGGTCGACGATCGCCGACGGCGGCCCGCCGATAGCCTGCGTGACGGGCTCGCACTGAACGCCGACGGCGATCCGGCAGGGGACGTCCTCGAAGTAGGTCCGGTCGCCGCGGATCACGAAGCTCCCCTTCTCGATGTACTCGCCGCTCTCTGGGGTCTTCGATACCTGATCCGGCTCGACCATGTACGCGTCGCCCGCGCCGCGACCGTCCTTCCAGTCCGAGGAGTACGAGACGGCGAACTGCGCGACCTCCCGCAGCGTCTCCTCGGAGAAGTCGACCGGGTCCGCGGACTCGGAGGGCCCCGCGGCCTTCAGCAGGGTCACGGGCCCGCCGTGCGCCTGCGTGTGGAAGAACCGGTCGTGTTTGCCCATGTACTTCTTGACGAGCTCCTCGTTCTGGTCGGCGTTGCGCCCGCCGATGACGAGGTAGCCGGTCGAGGTGTGGAACCACCGGAAGCGGTCGTACCAGTCGTCGGGGCTCCGGATCGGGATAGAGGCGCGTGAGAGCCAGTCGGTCTCGTACGCCTCGTCGTCGTCTCCCTCGTCGCCGTCGCTTCCGCCGTCCCCGTCGTCCGCCGCCTGCTCCGCCTCCCACTCCGCCTTGCGCTCCTTGACGGCCTCCAGCTCGCGGCGCGTCGACTCGATCGCCTCCATCGCGCCCTCCTTCTTCCCCTCGATCCGCTTCGCCTCCTGGTAGAGCCGGTCGGCGTTGACCTCGACGCCGGCGCTCGCGTCGAGTTCGACTCGGACCGCGTCGACGCCCTCGCCGTCGTCGCTCCCGGCCTCGAGCTCGACCGTCACGGTCCCCTCGCCGCCGTCGACGTCGACCACGGCCTCGGCCGCCGGGATCCCGCGCTCCGCGCCCGCGTCGAGCGTCTCGGCGATCTCGTCCCACGGGACCTCGCTCTCGCGAGCCTCCTGAACCGTCGAGAGCACCTCGTCGACGAGGTCGTAGTTCGCGTACAGGAGTTCGGCGCGCTCGCGCTCCGCCTCGGCCTGCTCCTCGAACCCCTCGATCGCCCCCTCCTGCTGTTCGATGATCCGCTCCTGTTTGGCGATCTCCTCCTCGAAGTCGGGCCGGGAGGCCTTCGCGTCCGCCGGGGCCTCGCCCTCGCCGGTGTCGTCGCGGTCGAGCCGGTAGAAGTACTCGTCGACGGCGGCGTTGAACGAGTCGAAGCCGACGCTCGGGAGCCCCTCGTGCTCCGAGAGGGGGAACGGCGTGACGTCGACGACGCGGGGGTCGCGGTCGTCCGCCTCGCTTTCGGACAGCTCCTCCTCGTACACGCGCGGGTCGACGTCGCCGGAGCGGAGCCGGTCGCCGATCCGTTCGAGCGCCTCGTGGAGCGCGCGGAGCTGGTCGTCGGTCGCCTCGTCGATGGGCGTCTCCTTCTCGACGCCCGCGCGCGTGCACACCTCCTCGGCGTATAGCCCGCCGAGGTTGAGCTGCGTGGCGAGGGTCCGCACCACGTCGCTGTCGGACTCGCGCATGTTCCTTTTAAACCCGCCGAGGCTCACGTCGAGGGGGTTGAGCCGCGACGCGGGGTACTCGTACTGCGAGCCGGGCGCGACCGTCCGGGACTTGAGCCGGACCGTCGACAGCGAGCCGACGACCTCGCCGGTCTCGTCGAGGGCGGCGACGTTGCCCTGGCCGAACAGCTCTGCGACGAGCGTCGTGTTCTCGTCCTCGCGCTCGAACTCGAAGGTGAGGATCCGGTCGAACTCGTACTGCTCGACGCCCGCGAAATCGGCGCCAGACATGCGGTTACGCAGCATCTTCGCGAAGTTCGGCGGGCGACCGGGGGCGTCGGCGACGTGCTCCGCGTCCGCGACGTGGGCGCGCTTCACGTCGCCCACCTCGATCATCAGCTCGACGCGGCCGCGGTCGAAGTCGCGGAGCTTCAGCCGGAGCAGGTCGTCGTCGTAGAGGTACGCCTTGTCGACCTTCGCGCCCTCGTACCGATTGAGCTCGGTGACGAGGGCCGCGAGGTCGATGCTCGACAGCTCCCGCTTCTGGTCCATACACGACAGAGACTCGCGGGCCGGAAAAAGGCGTGTCGTTGTGGGTGCGGTCGGGCGAGCGAGTCCGACCGAGTCGGCCTCACAGCCGCTTCGACACGTACGGCCCGTCCTGGTGGTAGCCGAGCTTGTCCCGGTAGTACTCCCGGGCGCCGATTCCGGAGATGACGGCCATCTTGCGGTAGCCGGCGTCGCGGGCGAGCTCCTCGGCGCGTTCGAGGAGCCTGGTGCCGTACCCCTTGTGTTGCCAGTCGCCGTCGCCGCCGATGGCGACCTCGGTGCCGTACACGTGGAGCTCGCGGATCAGCGCCGCGTCCTCCAGCTCCCGGCGGATCGCGTCGTCCTCGGTGCCGGGCGCGCCGGGCTGGTCGGGCGCGAACGAGGGGAACCGCAGGCGGCAGAACCCGACGAGCAGGTCGCGGACGGGGTCCTCGAAGGAGATGAAGTGTTCCGTCCCGCCGCCGGCCTCGTACGTCATCACGTCGAGTTCGACGTCGTCGGGGTCCGGGTCGGCGTCGTTGTGACCGACCTCGCGGGCGCGGATGTCGCGCTGGACGATCCCCTTCTCCTCGGCGCGCTGATCGGCCAGCTGTCGGAGGTTCGACTTCCAGACGCCGCCCTCGATGAAGTCGGCGGGGATGTCGCGCTGGACGCGCTGGAGCCGGGTGTACTTCGGGACGTGGTCCATCGCCTCGGCGACGACGTCGGCCGCCTCCTCGTTCGTGAGGGGGTCGAACTCCTCGCGGCGCCACCGGTCGTACACCCGCGTCCCCTCGACGACGAGCGTCGGGTAGATTTTCAGGTAGTCGGGGCGCCAGTCCGGGTTCTCGAAGATCTGTCGGAAGTCCTCGATACACATCTCCCGCGTCATCCCCGGCTGTCCGGGCATCATGTGGAACCCCACCTTGAACGCCGCGTCGCGCAGGCGACGGTTCGCGTTGCGGGAGGCCTCGTTTCCGTGCCCGCGGTGCATCTCGCGGTTGATCCGCTCGTAGGTGGTCTGGACGCCGACCTCGACTTTGGTGCCGCCCAGGTCGAGCATCCGGTCGATCTGCTCGGGGTCGCACCAGTCGGGCTTCGTCTCGAACGTCGTCCCGATGTTGCGGATCGCGTTCGTCTCGTTCTCCGCGATCACGTCTTCGAGGTACTCGAACTCGGTCTCCTCGGGAGCGGGCGCGAACGACTCGCCCTCGGCCGGCTCCGGCTCCTCGTCCAGGTCGTAGTCGTTCATCGCCTGCAGGGCGCGCTTCACGAACCACTCCTGGTAGTCGTGCGAGCGCGCGGTCATCGTCCCGCCCATCAGGATGAGCTCCACCTTGTCGACCGGGTGACCGATCTTCCGGAGCTGTTCGAGCCGGAGCGTGACCTGCCCGTACGGGTCGTAATCATTCTGCTCTCCGCGGGCCGCGGCGGGCTCGTGACCCGTGTACGACTGCGCCGAGGAGAACTCCGAGGCCGGTCCGCCGGGGCAGTAGAGGCACTTCCCGTGCGGACAGAGCTTCGGCGAGGTCATGATGGCGACCGGCGAGACGCCGGACGCGGTCCGGACCGGCTTCCGCTGGACCACCTCGATCACGTCGTCGCGCGCCTCGAAGGGCGCGTGGTCCAATATGTCGGTGTTCTTCGGGACCTTCGGGGACGAGAACTTCGAGCAGGCGTCGAGCTTGGCGGACTCGAGGTCGTCGCGGTCGATCTCGCCCGCGAGGATCCGGTCGACGAGGTGTTCGCAGGTGCGGACGAACGCCTCTGGCTCGTCGCCGTCGGAGTTCCCGCCTCCGTCGTCACCCCCCTCGCCGCCGGCGTCCGCGTCACTCGCCGCGTCGGTACTCATTACGCTCCGATCGACGGGTTTCGGAGTTAAGCGTGTCGCACCGCGGGAACCGGCCGGTTTTAGGCCGACCCGGGCGTAGCCGCCGCCGTGTTACGCAAGGACCTCCTGCGCGTCTCGCGGGCCGGCGGTGGATACCGCCCGCGCTTTACGGGTCGCGAGCACCGCCCGCTCGCGGCCCGGGTGCTCGGGACGTTCGAGTCCCACGTCGGGGAGCGCCGCGGCGACCTCGACGACGCGCTGGCGGCGCTGGAGGCCGACGCCGGCGACTCCGGCGGCGACTTCAAGCTCGTCCGCGGGCTCGCGGCCCTGATCGAGCGCGAGTGCGACTTCGAGACGCGGGCGCCGGTCCCGCCGCGCCGCGTCCGGCGGGCCGCGTTCGAGGCGGCGGAGGCGGTCGGCGTCGCGAGCGAGGCGGAGCGGGAGACCGCGGTCGACCGAGCCGCCGACGCGCTGGGGATCGAGCCGGGCGACGTGGAGGTGTCGCTCTACGCCGACCGCGACGTCAACGAGGTCCTCGTCGACGCCGACGTGCGGTGGGGGCCGGACTCCCTGTTGGAGCAGTACGACCTCTCGCTGGCGCAGACCGCCCTCTTCGACGCGACCGAGGTCCGGATCCGGTCGAACGACCCGAAGCGGCTCGTCTCGGCGGTGAAGCGGCTCCGGCTGATGTACGAGCTGGAGAAGACGCCCGAGGGGCGGGAGCTCGTCGTCACCGGCCCCGACACCCTCTTTTCGCGCACCCGGCGATACGGGACCGCCTTCGCGCGGCTCCTCCGGACCGTCGCGGAGTCCGCGGAGTGGTCGCTGGAGGCGACGATCGACGACCGCGGCCGCGAGCGCACCATGCGCCTCTCCGACGGCGACGTGACGGTGCCGGGCGTCGAGCCGGTCGCGGAGCCGTCGTTCGACAGCGGGGTCGAGGCCGACTTCGCCGGGCGGTTCCGCGGGCTCGACCTCGACTGGTCGCTCGTGCGGGAGCCGGAACCGCTCGAAACGGGGACGCGCGTGATGATCCCCGACTTCGCGTTCGACTACGATCACGCCGACTTCCGGCTGTTCTTCGAGGTGATGGGCTTCTGGACCCCCGAGTACGTCGAGAAGAAGCTCGGCCAGCTCGCAGACGTCGAGGACGTGGACCTGCTGGTCGCGGTCGACGAGAGCCTCGGCGTCGGCGAGGCGGTCGCGGCGCGCGACCACCGCGTCGTGACCTACTCCGGCACCGTCCGCGTGAAGGAGGTCGTCGACGTGCTCCGCGAGTACGAGGCCGAGTTCGTCGCGGACGCGGCGGCCGATCTCCCGGACTCGTTCGAGCCCGAGGACGACGTGCTCACGCTGACCGACCTCGCCGACCGATACGGGGTGAGCGTGGCGGCGGTGGAGGACGGCCCGTTCCCGGAGCACGAGCTCGTGGGGCGGACGCTGGTCAGGCCGGCGGTCCTGGAGCGGATCGGCGACGAGGTGGCGGACGGGGTCCCGCTGGCGGAGGCGGAGACGGTGTTCGACGGGTACGGTATCGACGACGCGAGCGCGACCCTCTCCGCGCTCGGGTACCGAGTCGAGTGGGAGGGACTCGGCGGCGGAACGGTCCGGAGAAAGGAGTGACTTCCTCCCCACCCTACTCGCTCACCGCTGACGCGGTTCGCTCCTTGAGGGTGGGGCTTCCTGCTTCCATGACGCGCTTTGCAGACACCGAATCGGTGTCCGTAGGGAGCGCAGTCTCCACAGGCGTTGATTCGGGACAGCCCGCCCCTATTTGTTCGAGACCGAGAGAAAGAATGTTCCACGACGCATTCGCGTCTCTGTCCGCCGCGAATCCACACGACGGACACGAATGCTCGCGTACCCACAACGGCTTGTCCGTCTCGACACCACACGACGCACACTCTTTCGTCGTTCCTCGGGGGTCCACGGCGACGAACTGCGTCCCTTCCCGTTCGCACTTGTATTCGAGCATCCGCAGGAACGTCCCCCACGAGGCTCCGGCCCGATTCCGAGAGTTGCCCGGTAGTTCGACCAGTCCCTTCGCGTCCAAGTCCTCGACCGCTACAAGGTCGTATTCGCTGGCGTAGTACCCCGAGAGTTTGTGCAAGAAGTCACGTCGCTTGCGTTTCAGCTCGGCGTGGCGTCGAGCGACCGTCTTGCGTTGTTCCTCCCAATTGTTCGAGCCGTGTTTCTTCCGCGAGAGGTTACGTTGAGCGCGTTCCAATCGCTCGCGTTCATCGGAAAGGTCCGGCGACTCGACGGCGATTCCGTCGCTGTCGTGGACGTATTTCAGGATACCCACGTCGATGCCAACTGCGTCAGTCACTTCGTCGGGCTTCTCGGGAGGGTCGTCAGGGGTTTCGACGCCGAGGATGGCGTACCACTTGCCGGTGGGTTCGCGTTTGATCGTGACGGTCTTGATAGTGGCATCGTCAGGCAGGTCACGGTGGAATGTGATGGGAATGTCACCAATCTTTGAGAGCCACAGTCGCGTCCGACCACTCGTGTTTTTGAGTTTGAAGCCGGATTGACTGTAGGTGAACGATTGGTACTCTCCCGGTGCTTTCCACTTCAACTCACCGACGTTGTAGCCGTTTTTCTTCCGGCCTTTGAGCGTCGAGAGGTTGTCGTACAACCGCTGGACGACTTTCTGTAACGCCTTCGAGTGAACGTCTCGTAGGTCGGTCCACCAGTCTTTCAAGTCCGGCAGACGCTTCTGCTCGGAGTACGAGGACGTATCGTCGCGTCGGTTGAGTCGGTGGAGGAAATGGTTGTAGACCTGCCTACAGGTATCGACAGTCCACGCTAACCGCCCGCGGAGGTCGTCGAACGGGTTCAGCCGATACCTGTAGTTGTAGTTCATCTATTCGTCGGTAGGGTCGGATGTACGGACGATTTTCACGTCCGCGCCACGCCATCGTTTCGGGACGTAGACGTGAGCGCCGTTGCCGGTGGCTTTCACGTCGCCGTCCACGACTTCGTGGCCGTTGATTGTGAACTGTTCCATGTACGATGTAGATACATTATCGGGACGTATAAACACTTTGGTGGGCCTGTGGACCGGTCGTTGCAGAGTGTCTGTGAGACGATGACGGCGTGGACGAATCGCGGAGCGATTCGTTCGCACACCAGAAATCTGCGATTTCTGGGGACGCTGTATCCCCGCCCTACTGCGCTACTCGGTCGCTTCGCTCCCTGCGTTGCTCCCTGAGGACGGGGCATTAGCGCCTGAATTTTAGGTAAAGCGCCGATCGCGGATTACTCTGGGCTGAAAATGAGACTGATTTTATATATTTCGGTAAGGTAATTGTCCGGTTGGAGCACGCTATGGTCACCAACATCCAGACGCGGCTGCTCGGTAGAGACGTATCGTTCCCGGTCGAGGAGTCACGGTTCGCCTACTGGCTCGTCGTGATGCGGCTGATCGTCGGCTGGTGGTTCCTCCACGCGGGGCTCGACAAGTTCTTAGCCTGGCCGTTCGACGCGAGTTGGTTCGTGGGCGGCGCCGCGGCGGGGACCAGCCTCGCTCCGATTGTCACGCTGTTCTCCGACGGAATCATGCTGTCGTTCGTCAACGTCATGGTCCCGCTCGGGCAGACGCTGATCGGGCTCGGCTTAATCGTCGGCGCGCTGACGCGGCTGGCCGCGTTCTTCGGCGCGTTCCTGATGACGTTCTTTTACTTCATCAACGGCGAGACCGGCGGCTGGGCCCACGGCGTGATCACCGGCGACCTCCTGGGGCTGCTGATCTTCGCGATGATCGCCACGCTCGGCGCCGGCCGCGTGCTCGGCGTCGACGCGTACCTCGCGAAGACGGAGTTCGTCAGGAACCACCCGCGGATGCGGTACTTGATCGGCTAACACGGAGACAACAATGAGCGAACTCACCACAGTGGAACGAGTCGGACTGTACGGCGGCGCAGCGCTGCTCCTGATCGGGACGGTCGGGATGGGGCTGCTCGAGATAATCGCGGGAGCCCCGCACCCGGTGTCGGGCGAAGGGCAGGTCGTCCACGAGACGCTGATCAGTCTCAGCGTGCGGTCGTACACGATCCTGCTCGGCCTGATCCTGATGGCCACGTACGGGATCACCAACCTCGCCACCAAGCCGCCGAAGGACACGTCGATCTGAGGCGTTCGACGCGGTGGAGCGCCGCCAGCGGGCCCCGCTCCGACGGGCGGTTTTTATCGAATCCGACGCGGACCCCTCACTCCGCGACGGGGACCCCTCACTCCACGACGGGCAGGTCCGCGCGGCTCCCCTTGGGTACCACGGAGCGCAGCTCGTCGTAGAGGTACAGTCCAACCCCGATCGGCGCCGACCCGCCGGCTATCTCGTGGGTCGCGATCAGATACCCCCAGTCGCCGTCCCACTCCGGGAGGTCCTGATCGTCGCCGGCGGCGAACCGGGCGGCCTGCTCGGGGCCCAGTTCGACGACGTTCCGCGTCGCGTGGCGGCCGAACCGGGTGGCCGCGCGCCCGGTGGGCTTCCAGTGCTCCTGTCGCGTCCGGAGGAAGGTCATCCCGATCGCCTCCACCTCGCTGGGGTCGGTCGCCTCGCCGTTGAAGATCCAGACCTTCCCCGCGCCCTTCTCCCAGAAGCTGTACCCCTCGAAGACGCTCGGGTCGACCCCGAACCGCTCGTCCCACCAGTCGAGCACCTCACGCCGGCTCGCGCGCCCGTCGACCTCGCGGTCGTCGGGGGTCTCCGGGAGGCGGTCGAAGCGCTGGCCGTCGTTAGTCGGGGCGTCTCCGTCCGCGTCGTCGACGGATCCGGGGCCGTCGCTCACGCCGCCACCTCCCCGTCGCCCGCGCCCGCCTCGTCATCCCCGCCCACACGAAGCTTCGCGCAGAAGAACCCGCCCGTGTCGTTGTGATGGGGGTAGACGCGGTGCGCGCGCGTCACCGACTCGTCGAACGTCTCGCCCTCCCACTCGGTGACGCCGGGGACCGCGTCGAGCGGGAGGTCGAACTCGACGACCTCGCAGTCCTCGTTCGAGATGACGTGGTCGAGCACCGCCTCGTTCTCCTCGGGCGCGAACGTGCAGGTGGAGTAGACGACGGTCCCGCCGGGGCGGGTCGCCTGCACGGCCCGGGCCAAGACCCCCTTCTGGATCCCCGCGACGGCGTGGACGTGGTCGAGCGTCCACTGGTCGACGACGTCCGGGTTCTTGCGGCAGGTGCCCTCGCAGGAGCAGGGGGCGTCGACGAGGGCCCGATCGAACTCGTCGAACGCGAGCGGCTTCGTCGAGAAGTTCCGGGCGTCTTGATTCGTGACGATCGCGTTCGTGATCCCGAGGCGCTCCGCGTTGTGCCGGAGCGCGGAGAGCCGACCGAGGTTGTTGTCGTTGGCGACGAGCGTGCCCTCGTCGTCCATCGCGTCGGCGATCTGCGTCGTCTTGCTACCGGGGGCCGCGCAGGCGTCCCAGACGCGCTCGCCCGGCCGCGGGTCGAGCGCGAGCCCCGGGAGCACCGACACCTCCTCTTGCCCGTGGGTCCAGCCGTGGACGTACGGCCAGTTCCCGCCGGGGTTCCCGTCCGGAAGCCGGAGCAGGCCGTCGTGCCACGCCACGGGCTCGTACGCGACGCCCGCTTCGTCGAACGCCTCGCGGACCCGATCGGGCGAGGTCGCCATCTCGTTCACGCGGACGACGGAGGGCAGCGGCCGGTCGCAGGCCGCGCGGAACGCCGACGCGTCGTCGACGAGCGGCTCGTACCGCTCTAACGGATTCATGCCACCTCTTTCGCGGCGGCCCGTTAGTCGGTTTCGGGACGCGCGCGAGGCCACGCAGTCGCACGCCCCGCGCGCCCTACGTTTTAGGTCCCTGCCCGGAGTAGGCGAACGCATGGCACGCATCTCCGTCCTCGACGAGGACGTCTCGCTGGACGAGCCGACGCTGGTGGAGGGGTTCCCGGGCGTCGGACTCGTCGGAAAGATCGCGACGGACCACATGATCGAAGAACACGAGATGGTCCACTACGCGAACGTCCACTGCGACGGGCTCCCGCGGGTGGCCGTCTACCGCGAGGACGAACGGGCGCTGACGACTCCCGTGCGGCTGTACGCCGACCCGGAGAGCAACCTCGTCGCGCTCCGGAGCGACGTGCCCGTGAATCCCGGCGCCGCGACCGAGGTCGCCGGCTGCCTGGAGAACTGGTTCGCGGAGACGGTGACGTTCCCGATCTTCCTCTCCGGACGCGGCCGCGAGAAGGGGGAGGCGCCGCCGTCGATCTACGGCGTGGCGACCGGCGACGGCGGCGATCGGCTCGAGCGCGCCGACGTCGAGGACCCGCCGGAGGCCGGGCTGATCTCCGGGCCGACGGGCGCGATGCTCGCGGAGGCGCTGGAGCGCGACCGCGACGCCGTCGGGCTCGTCGTCGAGTCGGACCCGCAGTTTCCCGACCCCGAGGCCGCGCGGATCCTCATCCGGAACGGCATCGACCCGATCGCGGAGACGGAGACGCCCACCGAGGGGCTCGTCGACCAGGCGACCGAGATCCGCGAGGCGAAGCGGGCGTTCGCCGAGCGGATGCAGCAGGCCACCGAGGAGAGCTCGCAGGCCGAGCCGCTGAAGATGTTCCAGTAGGCGGCGCGCGCGGTTCTCGACCGGGGCGCCGGCGGCTCCGGTCGGGCGGTCTCTCGATTTCGTCGACGCCCGCGCCGAGCGGGGCGCCCCTCGACTCAGTCGTCGTCCGCGCCGGGCGACCCGTCTCCCGCCTCCAACTCGTCGAGGATCGGGCGGTACTTGAGCTGGATCTCGTCCCACTCGCGGTCGGGATCGGAGTCGGCGACGAGGCCGACCCCGGCGNNCGCCGGGGCGCCGCGACCGCCGAGCGGATCGCGACCGCGAAGGCGCCGTTGCCGGCGGCGTCGATCCAGCCCACCGGCGCCGCGTACCAGCCGCGGTCGAACGGCTCCGTCTCGTGGATCGTCTCCAGGGCGCGGTCGGGCGGGAGCCCGCCGACGGCGGGGGTCGGGTGGAGCGCCTCCACGAGGTCGAGCACGTGGCGGTCGTCGCTGAGTTCGGCCGTGATCGGCGTGTGGAGGTGCTGGACCGTCGCGAGCCGGCGGACGCGACGCTCGCCGGCGGAGACCGACGCCGCGAACGGCTCCAGCTGCTCGCGGACTGTGTCCGCGACGAGTTCGTGCTCGTGGACGTTTTTGTCGTCATCGAGCAGCTCCCGCGCGAGCCACTCGTCCTCCGCCGGCGTCTCGCCTCGCCCCGTCGTCCCCGCGAGCGCGTCGGTCTCGACGGTCCGCCCGCGAAGCGAGACCAGCCGCTCCGGAGTTGCGCCGAAGAAGGCGCTCTCCTCCTCGTCCGGCTCGAAGTAGTACCGGTGACAGTCGGGGTACTTCTCCGCGAGCCGTTTCAGCGTCGCCGCTCGCGGGAATTCGGCCGCCAAGTCCGCCTCCAGCGCCTGCGCCAGGACGACCTTCCGTAAGTCGCCGCCGCGGATGCGGTCGACCGCGGCGTCGACGCTCTCGCGCCACGCCTCGCGGCTCGTGGTCCGACGGGTCTCCGCGATACCTGGGCGCGGCGGATCGGCCGCGTCGCCGTCGACCGCGGCGAGGCGTTCGACCTCGTCCGCCAGCCGGTGCTCGACGGCGTCGACGTCGGTCTCCGGGCCGACAGCGTTCACCGTGAGCCAAGTGCCGTTGTCCGCGAACGTGAGCTGGACGCGCGGGAGCGCAAAGCGCGCCTCCGGGAACGGCCCCCACGTGTCGCCGCCGCAGGCTCCCTCGTGGAAGGCGAATCCGCCGAAGATCCGGGGTCGAGCGGCCTCGGTCCCGGCGTGGACGTCGCCGGAGTCGAACAGGTCGGCGGCGGCGCTCCGGATCTCGGCGAACCGCTCCGGGCCGCTCGCGGTGAGGGTCGCGGCTGCCCCGCTCCCGAGGACGAGGGCGTCGTCCGGCGCGCTCCACGTCGTCCGCGGCGTCGAGAGGGCGTCGAAGGCGGCCGCGAACGGGGGCGCGTCGACCGCGGTCGTGCGGCTGACGAGGGGCGGAGCCGAGGTCGAACGCGCCCGTTCCATTAAGTAACGGTCGGCACTGCGGGCCCTTTATCCTGACTATCCCGGGGGTCGGCGCGGGCGACGGGCGCGCGGTCGCTCGCTCTAACGCCTACGGCGCGAAAGCGCTCGCCGCCGTCAGCTGTACCGCTCTTCGTTCCACGGGTCGGCGGTGTCGCTGTAGCCGCGCTTCTCCCAGTAGCCGAGCTCCTTCTCCGTGAGGAACTCCACTCCCGAGACCCATTTGGCGCCCTTGTACGCGTACTTGTGGGGGGTGACGACCCTGATCGGTCCCCCGTGGTCGGCCGGGAGGTCGTCGCCGTCGTAGCCGTACGCGAACAGGACGCCGTCTCGAGCGCACTCGTCGAGCGAGAGGTTCGTGGTGTAGCCGTCGAGCGCGTGGAAGAGGACGTGTTCGACGTCGTCGCGGACCCCGGCGTGGTCGACGATTTCGGCGAACTCGACGCCGGTGAACGCGCAGTCGAACTTACTCCACCCCGTCACGCAGTGGAAGTCCTGTCGCTGGGTGACGGCCGGGAGGTCGCGGAACTCGGACAGCGAGAGATCGAGGGGGTCGTCGACGGCGCCCCACACCTCGAAGGCGAACGTCTCGGGGTCCCACGAGGGCGTTCCGCTCTTCGAGAGCACCGGGAAGCGGTCGGTCTCGCGCTGGCCCGGAGGGAGTCGGTCGTCGCCGTACTCGCGGTAGAGCCCCGTGAGGTCCTGAACGTCGCCGTCGGCCTCGGTCGCGGCGTCCGTGCCGCCGGATCCACTCATACGCCGGCGTAGGCGTCGCGCCCACCTATGCGTATCGCTCCGCGTCGGTTGCAGAACCCGGGTCGACCCCAGTCACACCCCGGAAAACGACGCCGACGGCGGGGGGCGTCGCCCTGACTCGCGGGCTCAAACGGCTGTCGTTCGCGAGGCCGGCAGACCGCCGATCGGGCGGCGAGGACGCAGGCGCGTCGAACGTGTCGCCCATCGATTAGAAGTTTCGTATAACGGATCTAGAATTTAGATATTTCGAACTGAAGTTTCGAGAATGCCGTCGTGAGATTTCTCATACCCGTACCGTCGACGCCACATTTATATACCCATTCCCATTACTCCCGGGCAGGAAATGCCACGAGTAGAGATAACCGTGCCGGAGCATCTGGAGATGCAGATCGCCCAGATGGTCGAGCAGGGGGAGTTCCTCAACCGAGAGGAGGCGGTGGAAGAGCTCCTGTCGACGGGGATAAAGGCGTACAAGACGAGCGGACCGAGAGACGAGGACGACTCCGGCGGGTTCGAGGACGAGGGCATGATGGGCCACGAAGACGAGTACGTGTTCTGAAGCGGGACCGTCCCCGCGATCTCTCCCCGGCTGTACGTTCGCGTCCGGTACCCCCCCGCGAGCCGTGCGTATTCCCCTCAACAACGCTTAAATTGTCTACGACTCGTATCTCTGGTATGCACAAAGACGAGCTCCTCGAACTCCACGAACAGATGGTGACGATCATGGAGCACTTCCGCGCGAACGAGACCGTCGACGGCTCGCTGTTCGACCCGTACGACGAGCTGGAGGTCGACCCCTCGCACGTCCACAAATCGAAGAGCGAGCACAAACACGCCGTGTTCGTGCTCGGCAACGCCCTGGCGAACGCGATGAGCGAGGACGAGTTCTCCCCCGCCGGCCGCGTCGGCAAGCGGATGAAGGAGCTGGCGGACGACGCCGAGAACAAGATCTGACCGCCCGGTGCCACCTCCCGGTCGACCGACCCGCGGATTCATAAGCGGTCGACCGCTCCCTTTCCCACATGGTCGCGGAGGCGCTGACGTCCGACGCTGCCCACCTCGCTGTCGGCGGCGGGCTCGTTGCCGTGGCGGTCGCGGTCGTTTATACGACCGACCGGCCGGCCGGATCGTGGACCCGCGCGCTCCGCTCGCGCTTCCTGCTCGGCGTGCCGTGGGGGACGCTGGTCGCCGTCGCCGGCGTGATCGGGGTGTACCTCTTCGTCCAGAGCGGGCTGGAGAACCCCGACCGCCCGGTCGTGATCCCGTTCCGCTCGTGGTCGTACTTCTACCCGGAGGGGCTCCTCTGGTCGAGCTTCGCGCACGCCAACCGCGGGCACATCACGGGGAACCTCCTGTCGGCGCTGGTCGCCGGCGGAATCGCCGAGTACGCCTACGGGCACTTTCCGGGCGGACGCGAGGTCGATGAGGAGACGGGCACGCTGCGGTCGGCGCTGCCGAGCCGGGAGTCCCTCCCGTCGCGAGAGTCGCTGCGCCGGGTCCGTTCCGAGGGCGCTACCGGGTTCGGCCTCGGCGCCGTCGGACTTTCGACGCTCGCGTCGCTCTCGATGAGCGCGTCGCGCCCGGACACCGATCCGCTCGCGGAGCGTCCCTCCGTTCGGGCGTTCGTCGTCGTGCCGGGCGCAATCGCGCTTTTCGGGGTCGCCAGCGCGCTGTTCGCGCTGGGGCCGGTGATCGGGTTCTCGGTGGTCGTCTTCGCGCTGTGGGGGTTCGCGCTCGTCTTCTATCCCGTCGGGACGATCGCGGCGCTCGCGGGGGCGACGCTCGTGAACGTCGCCTACCGGGCCCTTCGGGACCCGGTCGTCACCGCCGGAGCGAGCGGCTCCTACGGGCCGCCGGGGTGGGCGAACGTCGCCATCCAGGGCCACACCCTCGGGCTCATCGCCGGGATCTTCGCCGCGGTGTGGCTCGTCCGGCGGCGCCGCGAGCGCGAAGCCCGCTCGGACGGCGCGGAGGGCGGTCAGGCGGTGACGGCGTCGAGCGGCGGCTCTGGGACGACCGCGCTCGCCGCGTTCGGCGCGGTGCTCCTCTTCGGCGCATCCCGTCGGCTCTGGGCGGTGTACTGGTACCTCGGGAACGAGCGGTACGAGTTGTACCGGGCGCTGGGATTCGGGCTGCTCGCGGCCCTCGCGGCGATCGTCGCCCTCGCGGTCGCGGGGCGAGACGAGCCGCTGCGTCCGGACGCGGCCGTGCCGGAACCCGACACGATCCGAGGGGCGGTCCGGTCCGCCACGCCGGCCGCGATCGGACTCCTCCTGCTCGCGTCGGCGCTGGCGGTCGTCGCCGGACCGGGAGTGGTCCCGAACCTCGTCGCCGTCGACGACGGCGACCTTCCTGGCGATCCGATCGAGGTCGAGGGGTACCAGGTGACCTACGCCGAGAACGTGGAGGACGAGGTGGTGGGCGTCGTCGACGTCGAGGCGTTCGGTCGGTCGACGAGCGTCAACACCTCGGGGGTCATCGTGAAGAACGCGGACCGGGAGATCTGGACGACCGCGGTCTCGCGGGGGAACCTCGCCTTCTGGGGGTACCGCGCCGTCGACGTGGGCGGGACCGGGTGGCGCGAGACCGTCTGGGTCCAACGAGTGGGGTGGGTGGCGGCGAACGGCGGCCCGGCCTACCGGGTCGACGCGGTCCGGAACGAGACGCGCTCGACGCTGTTCACGAGCGAACCGGCGCGGGCGGAGCCGCGGATCGACGGGCGCAACGTCACCGTCGCGGCCGTCGAGGGGGGATTCGAACTGCGCGTCGCCCACGGGGGCGAGACCGAGCGGGCGGCGCTCCCCGCGGCGAACGAAACGGTCACGCTCCAGGGGGTCGCGTTCGTGCGCGAGGAGGACGCGGTGTTCGCGGAGCGCGGGGAGACGCGGGTGCGGATCGCGACGCGGGAGCGGTACGAGGGGCGGCAGTAACGCTCGGTCGGACCGAGGGCGGCAGTGAGGGGGTATCGGGGCGGGGAACCCGACGGGCTCACGCCCACTCGATCCGGTACACCTCGGCGTCGATATCGCGCGACTCGTCGCTGTGATGGTCGAACTGCGCGTCGATCGCGAAGTCGGCGGCGAACGCGTGGGTCACCTCGCCGCCCTCGTCGGCCGCGAACGCCTCGACGAACTCCCGGCTGCCCGCGTTGTGGACCGAGTAGGAGACGGTCGCGACGCGGCTCGCCGTCGCCAGAAAACCGCGGTCGGCGTTGCGGTTCCCGTCTCGGGCGCCGAACGGGGGGTTCATCACGACCGTCACCGGATCGGGCACGGTCAGCGGGAGCCGCGTCGCGTCGGCCTGGATCCAGTGGACCGGGGCGCTCGCGGCCACCCGGCGCTGATTGCCGGTCGCGGTGAGCAGCGCGTCGCGGTCGAGTTCGACGCCGAGGACGCGGGCGGGGCCGCGGAGGGCGGCCGCGAGCGCGAGCATCCCCGTCCCGGTGCCGAGATCGAGGACGGTGCGACCGTCGACGTCGCCGTGGAGGTCCGCGAGGTGGACGACGTGCGCGGCCAGGTCCGGCGGCGTGGGGTACTGTTCGAGCGCGACGCGCGGCTCTTCGAACCCGGCGACGACGCCGAGCTTCGTCGCGAGCGAGCGCTTCGACGCCATCCGTCAGGCCGCGGCGGTCCGGACGAGTTCGACCCCTTCGCGGTCGGCGCGCTCGGCCAGCGCCGACAGCGCCGGCTCCGCGGCGTCGGGGTCGGACACCTCCCCCAGCCGGACCTCGATCCGTCCGGCGCCGAGGAACGACGCGGCGCGGACGAACTCGCGGAGCCGGTCGGCCTCCCGTTGCGTCGAGAGCGTGTCCTCGCAGTCGAAGCAGGCCTCGACCGACAGCGTCGCCGGCTGGTAGCCGCGGGCTGAGAGCTCGGCCTTGAGCTCGCGGAGGTGTTCGGGCGCGGTGCTGTCGAGGTCGTCGGCGTCGATGACGATGGGGTCGATCTCCGCGGGTCGACAGCCGCGGAGCGTCCCCTCGATCCCGTCGGACTGCGTCGTGCTCATGGAAGCCCATATGTTGTAGTTATACAAAAGTCTTTGTGAATGTCTGATAGTAATTATAGCGCCGATCGTCGCGGCGCTAATATGACCGCGCTCGGCGGTCACGTTTCGTGTTCGATGACCGGTAGCGCCGACGGTCGGCGAGTCGGGATCCTCGGCACTGGATCGTCAGTAACTGGCGTTTGAAGCGCCAACGGACTCATTCACACCAGATGAGAGGAACCGGAACCGACCGGCGACGCGTGCGGATCCGGGACAAAGGTTTAAATAGGACAATAACCAGAAACCTTATAATGGAACGTCCGAGCCGCCAGCGTCAACAGGAGCGGAACACCGAGCGAGAGTCGGACGAGACGGAGACGGTCTCCTGCCCGGAGTGTGATTCGGAAGAAATAGTCACGGACGCCGACCAAGAGCTCGTGTGTGAGGACTGCGGGCTGGTCTTGGACGAGCGGAACATCGACCGCGGGCCGGAGTGGCGGGCGTTCAACCACTCGGAGCGGCAGTCGAAGTCGCGCGTCGGCGCCCCCATCACCGAGACGATGCACGACAAGGGGCTGACGACGACGATCGACTGGAAGGACAAGGACGCGTACGGACGGTCGCTCTCCTCCGAGAAGCGATCGCAGATGCACCGGCTGCGCAAGTGGCAAGAGCGGATCCGCACGAAGGACGCCGGCGAGCGCAACCTCCAGTTCGCGCTCTCCGAGATCGACCGCATGGCGAGCGCGCTCGGCGTGCCGCGGTCGGTACGCGAGGTCGCCTCGGTCATCTATCGACGCGCGCTCAACGAGGACCTCATCCGCGGCCGGTCGATCGAGGGCGTCTCCACCGCCGCGCTCTACGCCGCCTGCCGGCAGGAGGGCATCCCCCGATCGCTCGACGAGGTCGCCGACGTCTCGCGCGTTCCGCAGAAGGAGATCGGTCGGACGTACCGCTACATCTCCCAGGAGCTCGGATTGGAACTGAAGCCCGTCGACCCGAAGCAGTTCGTTCCCCGCTTCGCGTCGTCGCTGGAGCTGAGCGAGGAGGTCCAGTCGAAGGCGACGGAGATCATCGACGTCTCCGCCGAGCAGGGGCTCCTCTCCGGGAAGTCCCCGACCGGATTCGCGGCCGCGGCGATCTACGCGGCCTCGCTGCTGTGTAACGAGAAGAAGACCCAGCGCGAGGTCGCCGACGTCGCGCAGGTGACGGAGGTCACCATCCGCAACCGGTATCAAGAGCAGATCGAAGCGATGGGCTTCCGCTAGCGGCGACGCGTGCGGAGGCGAGCCAGCCGTGTCGCGGCCGGAAACGCGGCGCCGGCGACGGGCCCTCGTCGCGGCGGAAAACGCGGCGCAGACGTGCGGTCTTCCCGCGGTGCGCCGCTCGTGATCGGGTTTTTAATCGGTACCGAGCGTATCTTCTCGCGAGATGTACTCGCATATCCTCGTCCCGACGGACGGTAGCCCCGCGTCGGACGCCGCGATCGAACATGCGATCGACCTCGCCGAGCAGTACGACGCCACGCTCCACGCGCTGTACGTCGTCGACGGCGCGGCGTACGCGACGCTCGAAGCGGGCGCCGAGATCGTGGTCGACGCGCTCGAGTCCGAGGGAGAGGAGGCCACGCAGCGGGTCGCGGACGCGGCCAAGAGCGCGGGCGTGAGCTGCGAGACGGTCGTCACGACGGGGACCGCGTACCGCTCGATCCGGAACTACGTGGACGAGAACGACATCGACATGATCGTGATGGGGACGCACGGCCGGAAGGGGCTCGACCGGTATCTCCTCGGCAGCGTCACCGAGCGGGTCGTCCGAACCTCGGACGTGCCCGTCCTCACCGTCCGACAGCCGAGCGATGAGTGAGTGCCCGCCGCGACGGGGGTGACCCCCGTGCGAGACTGGCTGTCACACCGGGTCGCCGCCTCCCCGGACGCCGCGGCGCTCGTGCGGGCCGAGGACGGCGAGGCCTGGACGTACACGGACCTCGACCAACTCGTCTCGGAGACGGCGGGGCGCCTCGTCGCCCACGGGATCGAGGCGGGCGACCGGCTCGGCGTGATCACGCCCCCGTACGTCGGGACGGTCGGACTGGTCCACGCGGCGATGCGGATCGGCGCGACTTTCGTCCCGCTCGGACAGGAGCTCACGCCCAGGGAGCTCTCGGAGCGGGCGGAGCGGGCGGACCTCTCCGCGGTCGTCTGCGCGGAGCCGACGGAAGACGACGCGTTGGCGGCCGTCGACGGGATCGACGACACGCCCGTCTTCTCCGTCGACGACCCGACCGACGGGACCGTCACCGCCGTCCACGACGTCGAGCCCGCGACGGTCGATCCCCCAGAGTGGGAGTTCGACGATCACCTCTGTATCCTCTTCACGTCCGGCACGACGGGGGAGCCGAAGCCGGTTCCGCTCACCGCCGGTAACGTGTGCAGTTCCGCCGTCGCCTCCGCGTTCCGGCTCGGTGTCGACCCCGGCGACCGCTGGCTCGTCTCTCTCTCGTTACACCACATGGGCGGGCTCGCGCCCGTCTACCGCTCGGCGCTGTACGGGACGACCCTCGTGCTCCGGGAGGGGTTCGACGCCGGGGGCACCGCCGACGACATCGACACGTACGACGTGACCGGCGTCTCGCTCGTCCCGACGATGCTCAAGCGGATGCTCGACAGGCGCGGGACCCTGTCGGACACGCTTCGCGTGGTCCTGCTCGGCGGCGCGCCGGCGCCGGACGAGCTGTTGGAGCGCTGCCGCGACTACTCGGTCCCGGTGTATCCGACGTACGGGATGACCGAGTCGGCCTCGCAGATCGCGACCGCGACGCCCCGGCAGACGAAGGGGCGGCTCGGCACGGTCGGCCGCCCGCTGTTCGGAACCGAGGTGACGGTCGTCGACGAGGACGGCGCGCCGGTCGAAGCCGGGGAGTCGGGGGAGATCGTCGTCGACGGCCCGACGGTGTCGCCGGGGTATCTGAAGCCCCCGACGGACGCGGGCGACGGGGCGACCGCCGAACTCGATCAGTCCACCTTCGGCCCCCACGGGCTTCACACCGGCGACGTGGGACGGATCGACGAAGACGGCTACCTCTACGTGCTCAACCGGCTCGACGACCGCATCATCACCGGGGGCGAGAACGTCGAGCCCGGCGAGGTGAGCGACGTGCTTCGGGAGTTTCCCACGGTCGAGGACGTCGCCGTCGTCGGTCTCGACGACGAGATGTGGGGCGAGCGGGTCGCCGCGCTGCTCGCGGTCGGCGACCGGACGGGGGAACCGGTGGACGAGGCGGCGCTCGCCTCGTTCGCCCGCGAGCGGCTCAGCGGGTTCAAGATCCCGAAAACGATCGCCCTCGTCGACGAGCTCCCGCGGACGGTCTCGGGCACTGTCGATCGAGAGGCCGCGCGGGAGGCGCTTCGGGAGACCGGTCGGGACCTGAATCGCGATCCGGAGGCCGAACTGAAGACGGCCGGCTTCGAGCCCGCGGATCCGACCGAACCCCCGGACGACGACGGCGACGCCAGAGTCGAGATCGACGATGCCGAAGAGGTCGCGAACGCGGACGACTCCGCGGAAAACGCGGACGACTCCGCCGGCGAGGCGGCAGACGGAGCCGACGGCGTGGACGACTCCGACGTCGCCACCGCGGGTGAGGGCGGTTCCGACGTCGGCGACGCCGACGAAAGCGAAGGCGAAGACGAAAACGGAGACGACGAAAGCGAAGGCGAAGACGATCCCGACGAGGACACCTCAGAGGTCGACGTCGAGGTCGTCGATGCCGACGACGCCCGAGGCGAGTAATAAACTCTCCCAATATTTCTCGTTGTTCCACGAACGTTTTGACCGCGGGGCCCGCGGATCGGACATGGATCTACTGGACGACAGCGTCGTGCCGGAGCGCGCGCGCGACGTGAAGGCCGAGGCCCGCGAGTTCGCCGACGAGCACATCGCGCCGAACGCGGCGGAGTACTACGATTCGGGCGAGTACCCGTGGGAGGTGCTGGAGGCGGCGATGGACGCGGGACTCATCGCGCAGGACATCGGCGAGGAGTACGGGGGGAAGGGGTTCGACCTCGCGCAGGTGCTCGCGATCGCGGAGGAGTTCTACCGCGCCGACGCCGGCATCGCGCTCACCCTCCAGCTCGCGAGCTTCGGCTGCGAGATGGTCGAGCAGTACGGCACCGAGGCGCAGAAGGAGGAGTACCTCCGGCCGGTCGCGGAGAACGACCAGATCTCCGGGCTCGCCGTCTCTGAGCCGGAGACCGGCTCCGACCTCGCAGGGATGACGACCAAAGCCGAGAAGGTCGACGGCGGGTACGAGATCACCGGCGAGAAGTACTGGGTCGGCAACGCGGTCGAAGCCGACTGGCTCACCGTCTACGCGAAGACCGGCGAGAGCGACGACCGCTACTCGAACTACACGCTGTTCATCGTCGAGACCGACAGCGAGGGGTACGAGGCGGAGCACATCCCGGAGAAGATGGGGATGCGCGCCTCGAAGCAGGGCCACATCGTCTTCGAGGACTGCTTCGTCCCCGAGGAGAACGTCGTCGGCAGCGAGGGCGGCGGCTTCTACGTCCTCGCGGACTTCTTCAACCACGGCCGCGTGGTCGTCGGCGGGCACGGGCTCGGGCTGGCCGCGGCCGCCATCGAGGAGGCCGAGGAGTTCGTTCACGGGCGTAACGCCTTCGGCCGGACGGTCAACGAGTTCCAGGCGGTCCAGCACACCCTCTCGGACATGCGGATCGGTTTCGAGTCGGCGCGCGCGCTCAACTGGCGCGCCTGCGAGAAGGTCGCGAACAACGAAGACGCGGGGTACTGGGCCGCGCTGGCGAAGACAAAGTCCACGGAGGTCGCGACCGACTGCGCCGAGAAGGGGATGAAGCTCCACGGCGGGCGGTCGATCCTCACCGACCGCCGGATCGCCCGCGTCTACCGCGACGTGCGCATCCCGGTGATCTACGAGGGCGCCAACGACATCCAGCGGAACCTGATCTACCGCCAGTCGCGGTAGAGCCGGGAGTGCGGGTCGGCCGCTTTTCTCAGATCCGACGGGCCAGCGCCGCGAGCGCCTCGCTTCCGCCCGACGTGAGGGGGTCGCCGTGGCCGACGCAGGCCACCTCGAACGGCGGGGCGCGGGCGGCGAGGTCGCGGATGCTCTCCAGTACCGCGTCCGTGTCGTAGCTGATGAACCACTCCGAGGGGTCGAGCCCGCCGTCGGACGCCGAGACGAGGTCGCCGAGGAGCGCGACGCCGAGCGACTCGCTCACGTACGCGACGTGACCCGGGGTGTGGCCGGGCGTGTGGTACGCGGTGAACGAGCCGAGCCGTTGACCGTCGGACACGGACTCGACCTCCAGGTCCGGATGCGTCGTGAACAGGCCGGCGAGGCGCTGAAACGCTCCCTTGTGATTGCGCAGCGGCGGCGACCGCTCCCCGCGGAGGATCGCCGCGTCGAACGCGCCGGTGTACACGGTCGCGTCGAGCTCCGGCGTCAGCGCCGCGAGCGCCCCGACGTGGTCGAGGTCGTAGTGGGTCAACAGCACTCGGCCGATGTCCGCGACGTCCACGCCGGCCTCGGCGAGCCCCTCCCGGATCGCCGCGTCGTCCCACGGCGTCCCCGCGTCGACGAGCGTGGGGACGTCGTCGTCGACGAGGTACGCGCTGACGCCCCGCAGCTCGAACCGCCACACTCCGTCCGCGAGTTCCGTGGGCATACCGAGTGGTAACGACCGACGGGGATTTGACGGTGGCGACCGAGGGACGGCGGGAGTCACCGCGTCCGGTGTTCGCATCGGCGACCGCACCGCCGACGAAAACGCCAAGACGCCGCGGCGTCACGTCGGCGTATGCGACTCGAGGACTACTGGGGGATCGGCCCGAAGACGAGCGAGCGGCTCGTCTCGGCGCTGGGGACCTCGCGGGCGATCGAGGCGATCGAGGCGGCCGACGTCCGGGCGCTCGTCGACGCCGGACTCCACCGCGGGCGAGCCACCCGGATCCTCCGCCGGGCCAACGGCGAGGCCGGCATGGACGTCCTCGCGACGGGGGACACCCGCTCGGTGTACGACGACCTGCTCTCGCTGGCCGCCGGCCACGCGCTGACGGCCCACGCCGCCGACCGGATCCGAGTGCTGACGCCGCTAGCGGACCGGGAGGCGGTCGAGGCCCGACTCGACGGCGTGGTCGCCGCGCGCGACGCGTGGGAGGGGCTCGTCGAGGCCGACCGCGAGCGCGTGACCGAGGCGTTCGACGCGTACGACGACGCCGAGGGGTCGGACCTCGCGGCCGTCGAAACCGCCATCGCGCTGCGGGAAGCGGGGCTTGACGACGGCCCGTTCGAAGCGGTGGGCGCGCTGGAGGCGGACGCCCTGCGGGACGCCGCCGGCGCCCTCGCCGACGTGCGCGGGTCGATCGACCCGACGAGCGTCGACGGCGACGGCGACATCGAGGTCGCTCGCGGCGCCGACGACGAGCTGGACCGCCTGCGCGACCGGCTCGACGCGGCCGAGGAGCTGGCGAACTCCGCGTTCGACGTGCTCGACGCGGTCCGGGACGGCTCGCTGCGCGACTTCGAGGCCCTGGAGGCCGCGACGATCGACCACGTCGCGAGCGAGACCGGCGTCGACCCGGCGACGGTGCGGTCGGTGGCTCCCGACGACGCGCTCGACGCCGCCGACTTCGTCTCGGCGACCCTCCGCGACCTCGCGGCGGAGCTGGAGGCGGAGGTCGCGGAGCGCGAGGCGGCGGTCGCCGCCGACATCCGGGAGCGGATCGGCGGCGCGCGGGCGGACTCGGGCGAAGACGGCGGAGGCGACGGAGACGACGAGCGGGAGAGCCACGTCGCCCGGGCGGTGACCGCCGTCTCGGACGCCGCGTTCCTGCTCTCGCTCGCGCGCTTCGCGGCCGCGTACGACCTCGCGCGACCGACGCTCGTCGACGACGGGATCGCGGTGCGGAACGCGCGGAACCCGTTCATCGCCGGCGAGGTGCAGCCGGTGTCGTACGCGGTCGGGACCCACTCGCTCGCGGGCGACGCGGGCGTGGCGAGCGTCGACGCGCCGCCGACCGGCGACCGCGTGAGCGTGCTTACGGGGGCGAACTCGGGCGGGAAGACGACGCTGCTGGAGACGGTCTGCGCGGTGGCCCTGCTCGCGTCGATGGGGCTCCCGGTGCCCGCAGAGGAGGCGCAGGTCGGCTCCTTCGACCGGATCGTCTTCCACCGGCGCCACGCCTCGTTCAACGCCGGCGTACTGGAGTCGACGCTGAAGTCGGTGGTCCCGCCGCTCGTCGAAGAGGGCCGGACGCTGATGCTCGTCGACGAGTTCGAGGCGATCACGGAGCCGGGGCGGGCCGCCGACCTGTTGAACGGTCTCGTGACGCTCACCGTCGAGCGGGGCGCGCTCGGCGTGTACGTCACGCACCTCGCGGAGGACCTGAGCCCGCTCCCGGAGGCCGCCCGGATCGACGGGATCTTCGCGGAGGGGCTCACGAACGACCTCGAACTGCGCGTCGACTACCAGCCCCGCTTCGGTACGATCGGCAAGTCGACGCCGGAGTTCATCGTCTCTCGACTCGTCGCGAACGCGAGCGATCGCGGCGTGCGCGCGGGGTTCGAGCACCTCGCCGGCGCCGTCGGCGAGGAGGCGGTCCAGCGCACCCTCTCGGACGCGGAGTGGGCGGGTGACGATGACTGACGAGGAGGCGGGCGGCCCCGCGGAGGGCGCGGGAGGCGGGCGAATACGGTCAATCGCGGTCCACCGCGAGGACGTCGCGAGCGCGCTCGAGGCGACGCTCCGGAGCGACCGCGAGGTCGTCCTGCGGGTGACGCCGCCATTCTCGGGGCGGATGCGCGCTCGACTTCACGCGGTCGACCACGGGACGGCGGGGAAGGAAGCGGGCGGAAGCGAGACGAGCGAGCGCGACGGCGACGCCCCGACCCCTATTCACGTCGATCCCCGCGACCTCGTCGCCGAGGTCCCCCCGTACCCCGAGGTCGACGAGACGGCGGCGGCACACCCCGACGCCGACATCGAGACCCGCCGGGAGCGTCACGCCGAGGCCGTCGAGGGGTGGCGCGAGCGCGTCCGCGGGTCGATCGTCGACGCCGTCGAGCTGGAGGTCGACGGCGAGACCCGCGCGGTCGACGTGACCGCGCTCGGGTGACTATTTTTAAAAGAGGCCGCGGATCCGTTACAGCCGAAGCCGCTTAACCGACGTGCCGGCGCCGCCGAAGTCGGCGAGCGCCGCGTCCGCGTCGCCGCCGTCGGCCGTCGCCGCCGCGACCACCACCGTGTCGGCGTCGAGGTCGGCGTCCAGTCGGACCTCGTACGCGCCGTCGTCGGGCGTCGCGAGCGTCGAGCCGTCGGCGGTGTACACCGCGACCGCCTCGGCGTCGGTCTCGCCGGAGACGATGAGGTCCTCGCCCGCGTACTCGACGGCGGCGGTGAGGTCGGGCCCCGCGGGGCGGTCGCCTTCGACGTACCGCTCGCGGACGACGGTCGGGGTCTCGACCGGCTCCCCGGCGTCGACGCCGTGCGCGAGCCGGATGTAGCCCGCCATCGACCACGCGAGCGGGGTCGCCCCCCCGGTTCCCTCGCCGAACTCCCAGCCGTAGTCGGTCGGGTGCTCGCGGTCCCACACCTGCTCGGGGAGCATCCGCCCGGAGTTGCCGAACCCGGCCATCGTCTCCAGCAGGGCGGCGGGTTCGAGCTCGGCCTCCTCGGTGCCGCCGAAGGCGTCGGGGCCGTCGGCGCGGGCGCGGAGCTCGTACTCGCCGCGCTCGCCGGTGAAGATCGGCCACAGCCGGCCGCGGCCGTCGCCGGTGCCGGCCCAGGGCGCGCCCGGGTCACCGGCGGCGATCTCGCCGTAGGCGTCGCCGACGTAGCGGTACCACGCGGGGCCGTACGGCGTATCGACGCGGATCGATTCGTCGACGACGGAGACGGAGTTCCGGACCGTCTCGTCGTCGGCCGGCTTCACCCCGAGCCGGACGAGTTCGAGGAAGCCTCCGTCGACGATCTCCCGCTCGTCGTAGGTCGGCCCGTCGTTGGCGATCGTCCGCGGCCGCCCGGACTCGGGGTCGCCGTCGGCGGTGACCCGGAGGTAGTACGGCGTCTCGGCGTGCCGATCGGTTCCCGTCGACGTCGCGCACCACTCCTCGACGCGCGCGGTCCAGTCGTCCGCGAGCCCGAGCCACGCGAGCGCGTCGGCGCGGAGCTCGTCGGGGGCGGGGTCGTCTCGCGAGCCGCCCGCCGGGTCGCCGCCGGACTCGATCCGGTCCGCCTCCGCGAGCGCGAGGGCGGCGCCGCAGACGAGTCCGGCGATCTCGGCGGCGATGCTCGACGGCGAGAAGCCGGCCTCCTCCTCCCAGCGCTCCTGGGCCGTCTCCGGACCGTTCGCCGCGATGTAGCCGAGCGAGCGCCGGACCTGGTCGTAGGTGTAGTCGGCGTCGGCCGGCGCGGTCCCGTGCTCGTACAGCTGCCACGCCATCACCGACGGGAACGCGATGTTGTCCATCTGCTCGCCGCCCCAGCGGGTGCGGCCGTCGATGTAGGTGTTCTGCGGGAGGAAGCCGTCGTCGTCCTGCTGGGTGTTGTAGAGGTACGCGAGCGCGTTCGCGCCCCGCTCGACCTCGCCGACCTCGATCAGCGCTGTGAACACCTGATAGAGGTCGCGCGACCAGACGAAGTTGTAGCCGTAGCCGCGGTCCTCGGCGGCGTACTCCGTCTCGCCCCACGGCACCGACGGGCTCGCGATCCCCGCGCCGTCGTGGCGCTTGTCCTCCACGGCCGCGAGGGTCATCAGCGCGAAGCGGTACTGCGCCTCCAGCTCCGCGTCGCCGGTCACCGAGTCGGGGAACTCCCGGCCGGCGAGCCAGTCGCGCCACGTCTCGACGTAGGAGGCGGAGACATCGTCGAAGCCGCGCGAGATGGCGCCCCGGGCCTCGCCGAGCGCGGCCGCGGTGTCGGCGTTCTCGGCGAAGCCGAGCGCGACCGTGTCGGAGACCGCGGTCCCGCTCCCGACGAGCCCGGCGAGCACGACGTTACCGGTCGCCTCCGCGTCGCCGTCGCCGCGCTCCCCCTCGCTGAACAGGGCGTCGGCCTCGTCGCCGCCGGCCGAGAGGACGCTGGCCCACTCGAACCGGTCGTCGCTGGCGAGCGCGAGCGCGACCTCGAATGAGTCGCCGTCGTCGTCGACGAGCTTCCCCGTGTTCCGTTCGGCCGCGTCGTCGTTGCGCGCGAGGAGGTGGTAGCCGTCGGCGCCCGCCACGCGGTCGCCGCGGTCGTTCGTCCCGACGTTCGTGATCGTCGTGTCGACCAGGGCGTACACGTCGTACTCCCCCTCGCCCTCGAAGTCGACGTCCGCGAGGACCGCGTCACCGTCGGTGTCGACGGCGTACTCGACGGTCAGCGTCCACTCGTGTCCGTGGCCGTCGCCGGTCTCGCGGATCGTCTGCGTGTACGCGAGCGCGTCGCCGACGGTCGGTTCCGTCGTCCGCTCCACAGTTTCCGTCGCCGTGACGTGGCTCGTCTCGTCGAACGTCCGGACGGTGTGGCCCGTCTCCGGGTCGGCGACGAGGAAGTCGAACGTGCGGACGTTCATCACGTCGATCCGCGGGAACCGGGCCTCGGTGAGCGCCCCCTCGGTCAGGGTGAACCAGACCGGGACCGGGTCGTCGGCCTCGTGGTCGGCGGGGGTCCCGACGCCGAACTTCCGGCCCGTCGTCCAGTGGGGCGCCTCGCTCGGTCCGGTCGGTCGGTCGTGCGGGACGGGGAGCGCGCCGTGCTTCGCGAGCGTCACCGTCGCCTCGATCCGGAGCGCGTGCGACCACCCGATCGGCGTCGCGCCGTCGAGGTCCCCGTCGTCGAACGCCTGCTCGGCGAACAGCCCGGCGTCGTTGACGAAGTGACCGTCTGGCTCGCAGAGGGCGTAGAGGTCTCGGGCCGCCCCGAACAGCTCGTCGGCGTCGCCGTCGCGCTCACGCACGAGCCCGCCGAGCGAGGCGGCGGCCGTCGCGCCCCACAGCGTCGCGATCGACCACACCTTCGCGGCGCCCTGCTCGGCCGTGCGCCAGTCGTCGCCGGTGAACCTGACGATCCCCTCGACATCGGCCGTCTCCCGGCGGAGCGCCTCGATCGAGTTCCGGACGTGCCTCTCCACGCGGTCGAGGAACGCCTCGAAGTCGGCCGTCGCGACCGCCGCGCCGGAGCCGTCGGTGACCGCGCCGTCGACGTCCGCGCGCTCCTCGCGGAGGGCCGCGTACTCGACGGTCGCGCTCGCCAGCGCGAACGTGCTGGCGTCCGCACGGTCGTCGCGACTCTCCGCGCTCGCCCGTTGGGGGAATCGCTCGGTGTCGGGGTTCCAGCGGTCGTCGAGCCCGGCGATCGCCTCGTCGGCCGCCGCCGCGGCCGCGACGCGCGTCTCGTCGTCGACCGGGGCACGGGCGACCGCGGCGAACGCACGCAGGTAGGCCGCGCCGGTGTGGGTGAACCGCCCGAGGGCGTTCTCCCAGCAGTTCTGACAACGCCGGGGGAGCCCGTCGTCCTCGGTCGTCTCGCGGAGGAAGGCGACCGCGTCGGCGATCGTCGCGTCGATCCGCTCGCGCCACTCCTCGGGGAGGTCGGTCGTCCGGCGGAGTCGGGCCAAAAACGCGACCACGGACGCGGGCTGGTCCAGCTGGTCGTTCGGTCCGGCCGTCCCGTTCGCGCCCTCGATCCTGGCGTTCGCCCAGCCGGGGGCGACCTTGCCGGAGTCGGCCCAGACGCGGTGGGGCCACGAGCCGTCGGCGTCCTGCGTGCGACAGAAGAAGGAGGCGGTCGCGAGCAGCTCCTCGTCGGCGTCGAGGCCGACCTCCTCGCTCGCGGTCAACAGCGCCGTCGCGGTCTCCGCCTCGTCGCGGAACCAGGTGTAGCCGTAGCCGCCGGAGGTCGAGTAGAAGGGGTCGAACTCGGGGGCGGCGATCCGAGCGCCGGACTCGGCCGTCAGCAGGTCGAGCGCCCGGAGGTCGCTCCTGATCACGTCCCGCCGCGGCACGTCTTCGGGCACCTCCGGCCCACGGCCGGCCGCCGCCTCGCGGAGGTCGTCGGCGTCCGGGTAGGCGGTCGCGATCCGAGAGAGCTCCTCGATCCGCCGGCGGCGGTCGGGACCATCGGAGAGCGCGGCCAACGCGTCGTCGCCCGTCTCGCGCGTCTCCTGCCGGTCGACGACGGCCCGGCTCGCGAGCGTGACGCGCTCGGTCCGGCCGTCGCGCTCGAATGGCGCGCGGACGACGACGTCCGGGGTGAGCCGCGAGTCCTCGCGCTGGTCGATCTCCCCGCGGTGGGGGAACCCTGCCCCGCCCTCGCCGAGCAGTTCAGTGATCGTGCGGAGCCGCTGGCCGTGCGCCGCCGTGAGCCCCGTCGACGCCGTGAGGAAGTCGTGCTCGGAGCGGTGGTACACCTCGACGACGCTCCCGTCGTCCGGTCCGGCCCCCTCGTGGACCAGGTTGCCGACGCGGCCCTCGACCATGTCGGGCGAGAACGCGCAGGCGGCGACGAGCTCGGCGCCCGCGGGCGGCGCGCCCCGCAGTTCGATGTGCGTCAGGTGGGTGTCGCTCACGACGAGGTCGAACTGGTGGATCGTGTACCGGCCCGCGTCGTACTCGGTCTCGACGAGCGGCGTGTCCTCGTCGTAGTGCTGTCGCGTCGTCGTGAGATCGTCGAACCAGCGGACGCCGCGGCCGGCCGTGATCCCCATCCGGAGCCGGTCGGCCCCGCCGACTCCCGACAGGGAGTACGAACAGTCGTGGACGGTGCCGTCGGGCCCGACGTGGACCAGACGGCCGTCGTCGCCCGTGAACGCGCCGGCGGTCGTGGGACGCTCCGCCGGATAGCGCTCGCCGCGCCGACGTTCGTGCTCCGTGAGAGCGGTTCGCAGTCGCATAGTCGCCCTGCGATTCCCTCGGTAAAAGCCTTGACGAACGAGGCGACCGACCGGTTTCGCCGCGATCCGGCGAAGGGGAACAACGAATACCCCGGGTGCCGATGGATGGCACATGCACCACCCAGGACCCCCCCGATTCCTCTCGACCGGGGAGACGACGCAGCTCGCCCCGCGGGACCCGGACCCGACGGCGGAGTACGAGTGGCGCGTCGCCGACGCGCCGCCGGACAGCGAGGCGACAGTCGGCGAGGACTCGGTAACCGAGTTCACGCCGGACGTCCCCGGACAGTACCGCCTCGGCCTCGACGCGCCCGACGGCGACCACCTCCTGACGGTCCGCGCGTTCGCGGCGAGCTACGAGGGCGTCGACGTCGCCGGCGGCAGCGGAACGGCGATCCGCGACCGCGACGCCGACCACGCCGCGATCGACTACGGCGCCGAGCGGCCCCACGAGGGCGTCGGCCGTCCCCGCGTCCGGCTCGACGCGACCGTCGAGGAGGCGGAGGGGGGCGGAGCGAGCGGAGACGCAGCGGGCGAGGGAGAGCGCACCGAGGTCGTCGTTCGCGCGACGCCGACACCGAACCCCGAGTCCGCCCTCGACGCGTCGGAGCTCGCGGTCACCTTCGTCGTCGACGATCGCGACGTCGAGCGAGCGGTCGCGGAGGGGCGGCGGAACCCGCGGGACGCGTTCCGGACGACCGACGACGGACGCGCGCTTCGGATTCCGGTCGACGCCGTCCCGGACCGGCTCCGCGTCCACGCGGTCGCCGTCGCCCGCGAGCCGGGTCGCGAACAGCGGGTGAGCGTCGCCGACGCGGTCGCCGTCGAGCGGGCCGACCGGAGCGAGCTCGCGGACGCTGACGAGGACGAGACCGCCGACCCGGACCTGACGACCCCCGTCGACGCCGACGGCCCCGCCTTCGAGACGGTCCGACTGAACCAGCCGCCCGAGTGGACGGCGGACGCGACCGTCTACGAGGTGTACGTCCGGACGTTCGCCGACGCCGACGAGGGCGAGGCGTTCGAGTCGATCGCGGAGCGGATCCCGGAGATCGCCGACCTCGGCGTCGACACGCTGTGGCTCACGCCCGTGCTCCAGCACGACGGGAAGCCGCACGGCTACAACATCGTCGACTTCTTTGACGTGGCGGAGGACCTCGGCGACCGCGACGAGTACGAGGCGCTCGTGGAGGCCGCCCACGACCACGGGATGCGGGTGCTGTTCGACTTCGTCGCCAACCACACCGCACGCGACCACGAGTGGTTCGAGGACGCCTACCGGAACCCCGACTCTCCGTACCGCGACCGCTTCGAGTGGCAGGAGTCGGGCGAGCCGGGGACGTACTTCGACTGGGAGCTGATCGCGAACCTGAACCACGCGAACCTCGACGTGCGGCGGTTCCTCCTCGACGTGATCGACGAGTGGGCGCCGCTCGTCGACGGGTTCCGCTGTGACATGGCGTGGGCGGTCCCCGACTCGTTCTGGCGCGAGCTCCGCGACCGGGTGAAAGACATCGACCGCGAGTTCCTGCTGATGGACGAGACGATCCCGTACATCCCCGGCTTCCACGAGGGGATGTTCGACATCCACTTCGACGCGACGCTGTACTTCCAGCTCCGGCAGGTCGGCCGCGGCGCCGAGCCGGCCGCCTCGGTGTTAGACGCGATCGACCAGCGCGCAGAGATCGGCTTCCCCGACCACGCCGGCTTCCTCCAGTACATCGAGAACCACGACGAGACGCGCTACCGCGTCGAGTGCGGGGACGCCGCCGCGGCCGCCGCGGGCGCCGCGACGTTCACCCTGCCCGGCGTGCCGATGGTGTACGCCGGACAGGAGATCGGTCAGCGCGGCCGCCGGGACGCGATCGCGTGGGAGCACGCGCGCGACGAGGTCCGAGATCGCTACGAGCGCCTGCTCTCGACTCGCGACGACCACCCGGCGCTCGGGCCCGAGGGCGGCCTCGAACGGGTGGGGTACCACGTCGCCAGCGGCGACCTGAGCGAGCGGCCGATCGTCGCTAGCGGCGACGTCCACCCGGACGACGTGGTGGCGTTCCGCCGGAGCGACGGCGCGGAGTCGCTGATCGTCGTCCTCAACTTCGCGCCCGACGAGGCCAGCGTCGCGGTCGACGCCGACCACACGGACCGCGACCTGGTCACCGGGGAGTCGTGCGTCGTCGTCGACGGGGAGGGGACGGAGCGGATCCGCGTCGACGAGGTCGCTATCGTCAGAGAGACGGAGTGATGAGCGGGGACGCGGGGGACGCGGGGGACGCGTCGCGCGATCGAACGCGCGAGACGCTCCCCGACCGGACCGAAGCCCTCGTCGAGCGGGCGCGGGCCGACCGCGAGGCGGCGGCCGATCGGTTCGAGGCGGCCCGGTCGCTCGCCGAGCGCCTCGGCGCGCATCCGATCAGACCTGAGGGCGCGGACCCGGCGACCGACCCGCCCGAGGGCGTCGCCTTCGGCTTCTGGACGCCCGACCTCGCCGACGCCGGCGTCCCCGTCGACGACGTGCGACTGGAGCTGTTCACTCCCGTCGCCGAGGACGGGGGCGACGGCGACGAGACGGCGGTCGACCCCGGCCGCGACGACCTCCGCGAGGCCACGTTTCGCGTCGACCGGCTCCCGGTGGAGCGCGACGAAGAGTTCCACTGGGTCGCCGTGGACGGGATCGCGCTCGGGACGCGCGACCGGCTCGGCGCGTTGTATCAGCTCGTGTACCGGACCGCTGGCGGCGACGAATGGGAGACGGTTCGGGACCCCCTCGCGTACTCGCTCCCGTTCGGGGCGTTCGCGCCCGCGGAGGCCTACGACTGGCCGCGCCTCGACGCGACGCGCCCCGACGGCGACCACTTCGACTCGCTCGGGACCGACGAGGAGGCGCTCCCGACGACGGCGGACGACGGGCTCCCGCGGATTGACCCCGCGACGAGCATGGTTGAGATCCACCCCGGCACGTCGACCGAATCGGGGTCGCTCGCGGCGCTCGCGAAGCGGTTCGAGGCGATCGGCGAGAAGCTCCGAACCGGCGAGCCGCTCGCACCTCACGAGCGGAACTACGTCGGGTACGACGCGATCCAGCTCATGCCGGTCGAGCCGCTAACGCAGGCGTACGGGCGCCAGTGGTACTGGCGCCCCGGCGGAACGTACGAGCCCGGAGACGGCGAGAACGCTCGCGGGTCCGGCCCGGAGCGCGGCGGCGGGTCGGACGACGCGCCAGTCGACCCCGCGTCGGCGTTCGACCGCGAGCGCGACCTGGAGCGCGCGAGTGTCGGCGTCGAGCGCCCCGACCAGACCAACTGGGGGTACGACGTCGTTGTGAGCGGCTTCGGAGCGGCGAACCCCGCGATACTGGAGACGGGACGGCCCGACGAGCTCGTCGAGTTCATCGCCGCCTGCCACGGGATGCCCGACCCGATCCGGGTCGTCTTCGACGTCGCGCTCGGGCACGCGGACGAGGCGGCGGCGGAGCTGCTTCCCGACCCGTTCTTCGAGGGGCCGGGGATGTACGGCCTCCACCTGAACTACCGCCACCCCGTCGTTCGGGCGATCATACTCGAGTTACAGCGCCGGAAAGCGAACTTCGGCGCCGACGGCATCCGGATCGACGGCGCGCAGGACTTCACGTACCACGACGAGGAGACCGGCGAGCAGGTCCACGACGACGCGTTCCTCGCCGAGATGGACCGGGTGACCCACGAGGTCGCCGGGACCGAGTACCGCCCGTGGATGATCTACGAGGACGGCCGCCCGTGGCCGCGGGAGGACTGGGAGCTCGCGTCGACGTACCGCACGCTGATCGAGCAGCACCCGCACGCGTTCCAGTGGTCGCCGGTGACGTTCGCGCACAACAAGCCCGCGCTCCTCACGTTCTGGGCGACGAAGTGGTGGCGCATGCGCGAGGTCGGCGAGATGGGAAGCCAGTGGATCACCGGCGTCGCGAACCACGACACGCTGCGGCGCGGCTCGCAGGTCGAGGTGACCGACGACTGGGGCGGCGCGCTGATCAACCCGTACCTCGCCGACTCGCCGCCCGAGACGATCCGCGAGGCGTACGACAGCCCCGCCGCGCTCGTCTGGTTCCACGTCGCGATGCCGGGCGTCCCGATGGACTTCCTCCACGCGAACTACCGGGCGCCGTGGGGGTTCGTCAGGGACACCGACCCGACGTGGAACGTGAAGGTCGTCGCCGAGGAGGCGCCGTGGATCGACTGGCACGTCCCGGAGGGGGCGTACGGCGAGCGCGACTCGTTCACGCGCTTGAAACAGCTCGGATTCGAGACGCGCGCCGAGCTGAGGGAGTTCGTCACGACGCTCGCGGCCCTGGTCGACGCGACCGACTACGACCTCGACCTGATCGCGGAGCTGCTGTCGGTCAAGGGCACCCCCCTTCGAGGTAACGCTCGCGGCGAACTCGCCGCCACCGACCTCCAAGCGTTCTCGTTCGCCTGGAGCGCCGACGTGGCCGAGTACCTCGTCTTGGACCGCTGGGAAGACGCTCAGGGCGATGCGCGGACCGCGTTCGACCGCCGCGTCCGCGAGTTCCGCCAGCCGCGGCCCTGGCTCCGCCGCGACGTCGACCCGGACCGCGGCGAGGCGTTCGGCTACCGGCATCCGACGGAGGGAACCGTGGTGTACCAGGCGCTCAGACGCGACCCCGACGGAGACGAGGCGCTGCTCGTCGCCTGCAACGTGGAGGGAACCCCAGTCGAGGTGTCGCCGACGGACGTCCTCGACGACCTCGGCGTCGCCGGGCGCGACGACGGCGGCGAGCGCGACGGGGCGCCCGACTGGACCGTCGCGCTCGCGGCGCCCGACACCGACGCCTCGGTGGGATCGGACGCGGGGGTCGTCACGCTCGAGACCGCGGACGCGGTCGTCTGGCGCGCGGTCCGCGGCGACTGAGCCGGCCGTCTGGCCGCGACATCCGAGCCCCCCGTTCGGACGCAACGCTTGAGTCGGTGGGGGTCACAGGGAGACGCATGCGATTCGACCGCTCCGACGGCGTGTTCTGCCACGTCACCTCGCTGCCGGGACGACACGGGATCGGCGACCTCGGCGACGGCGCCGCGGCGTTCCTCTCGTTCCTCGGCGACGCCGACGTCGACCACTGGCAGATCTGTCCGCTCGGGCCGACGATACACGCCGCCGGGGAGTCGCCGTACCAGTCGCCGTCGGCGTTCGCCGGCAACCCCCTCCTGATCGACCTCGACGGGCTCGTCGCCGACGGTTGGCTTGACTCGTCCGACCTCGAACCGGTCCCCGACTTCCCCGACGACCGCGTCGACTACGGCGCGGTCCGGGAGTACAAGCTCCCGCTGCTGCGCGACGCATTCGAGCGGTTCGACGCGGAAGCGGGAGAGGAGGACGAGGCGGACCTCGACGCGTTCCGCGATCGCGAGCCCTGGCTCGCCGACTACGCGCTGTTCCGGGCGCTGGCCGACGCGCGGCCCGAGGACACGTGGGTCGAGTGGCCGGAACCCATCCGAACCCGCGACCCCGAGGCGCTCGCCGAGGCGCGCGAGGAACGCGCGACCGAGGTCCGGTTCCGCGAGTTCGTCCAGTGGACGTTCGACCGGCAGTGGCGCGAGCTCCGATCGGTCGCGGCCGAGGAGGGCGTCTCGATCGTCGGCGACGTGCCGATATACGTCGCGCTCGACTCCGCCGACGTGTGGGCGAAGCCCGAGGCGTTCCGACTCGACGAGGGGAACCGTCCGACCGCGGTCGCCGGCGTCCCGCCGAACCCGGGCGACGACGGACAGCGCTGGGGGAACCCCATCTACGACTGGGATCGGCTCGCCGAGCGGGAGTACGACTGGTGGATCGCGCGGTTCCGGCGGCTGTTCGAGCTCGCCGACGTCGCGCGGCTCGACCACTTCCTGGGGTTCGTGAAGTACTGGGCGATCCCGGCCGACCGCGACGACCCGGCCGCCGGCGAGTGGCGGGAGGGGCCGGGGCGCGACCTGTTCGAGACGGTGGAGCGCGAGCTGGGACAGGCCCCGTTCATCGCCGAGGACCTCGGGTTCGAGGAGCGGGCGATGAACGAGCTGATGGCGGAGTTCGGCTTCCCCGGCATGCGCGTCCCCCAGTACGCCGACTGGTGCGAGGAGGGGAACCCGTACCAGCCGATGCACTACCCCGAGGGCGTCGTCGGCTACACTTCGACCCACGACACGGACACGTGGATCGGCTACTTCGAGGACCTCCCGGAGCGCCAGCGGGACTGCTTCCGGTACAACGTCGGCGCCGACGGCGACCGCGCGCCCGAGTGGGAGATCATCGACGAGGTGTGGGACTCCGAGGCTGTGCTCGCCGTGACGACGATGCAAGACCTGCTCGGGCTCGGCAGCGAGTCGCGGTTCAACGAGCCGGGGACCGTCGACGGCAACTGGGAGTGGCGCGTGACTCGGGACGACCTCGACGACGAGATCGCCGACCGCCTGTGGGAGCTCGCCGGACGGCACGTCCGGTAACGCGGTGTTCGGTGGCATCCTCCCGGACTCGCCACTCTTCCACGTCGCGGTGATCGCCGGAGCGACCGCGGCCATCTGGGTCGGCAGCGGGTGGCTCGAGGAGTCGGCCCAGACGCTCTCCGCGTACTACGGACTGCCGGCCGTCGTGCAGGGCTCGATCGTCGTCGCCGTCGGGTCGAGCTTCCCGGAGCTGGTGAGCGTGCTCGTCACCGCGCTCGTCGGCGTCTTCGACATGGGCGTGGGCGCGCTCGTCGGCTCCGCCATCTTCAACGTGCTCGTCATCCCCGCGCTGGCCGGGATCGGCGCCCAAGGCCCCTTGGAGTCCAGCCGGACGATCGTGTACAAGGAGGCGCAGTTCTACATGATCGCCGTCGCGGCGCTCGTCGTCACCTTCTCGCTCGCGGTCATCTACGTCCCGGTTCCCGCCGAGGCGATCGCGGGCGAGCTGACCCGGCCGCTCGCGCTTATCCCGCTGACGCTGTACGGGCTCTACCTGTTCATTCAGTACCAAGACGTGGGCGACGCCGACATCGAGACGGTGCGCGACGGTGTCGACGTCAGACGGGAGTGGGGGAAGCTCGCGGCCGGACTGCTCGTCATCGTGGTGACCGTCGAGCGGCTGGTCGCGTCGGTGGAGTCGCTCGGCACGACCTTCGGCATCCCGGAGTTCCTCGCGGGCGTCACGATCGTCGCGGCGGCGACGAGCCTCCCCGACACGCTGGTGAGCCTCCGGACGGCGCAGGAGGGGCGCGGCGCGACGAGCCTCGGGAACGTGCTCGGCTCGAACACGTTCGACCTCCTCGTCGCCATCCCGCTTGGCGTGCTCATCGTCGGCCGCGTTGAGGTGAATTTCTCGACGGCCGTTCCGATGTTCGGGGTGCTCACGGCGGCGACGGTCCTGCTGTTCGCGGCGCTCCGGACGGACCTGTCGCTCACGAGCCGCGAGTCGTACATCCTACTCGCGACGTACCTGCTGTTCGTGGCGTGGATGATCGCCGAGACGGTCGGCGTAACGAGCCTCCTGCGGGGGGTGTGAGCGCCTACCGAGTCCGACCGATGATGAAGTAGAGCACGAGGCCCAGCAGCGGCGCGAGGAAGGCGACGATGGCCCAGAGGAACGCGGGCTGGTCGCTACGCTGCTGCGCGTCCGAGTAGATCCAGACGATGATGGCGAGCTGTACGAGCAGCACCAGCAGACCGAACAGGAAGGCGATCCCGCCGGCCAAGGCCTCCTGGAGCAGTATCGGGGACATCGGCCGATATCACTCGGGGGCGTAATAAGTGTCTTTGGGGCCCGGTCCCGCGCCGACCACGAACCGTTTTGGTCCGGCGGCCCTCCGATCCGCGCATGGACCTGCCAGTCGACGCCGAACGACTCCGCGCGGACCTGGAGGCTAACGCGGCGTTCGGACGCGTGGAGTACGACGACCCGGAGAGGCGCGGACGGACGAACCGGACCGGGAGCGAGGCGAACGCGGCCGCGCGAGACCGGCTGGTGGAGCGCCTGGAGGCGGCCGGCCTCGACGTCGCGGTCGACGGAGTCGGGAACGTGCTCGGAACGTGGGTCCCCGACTCAGCGGACCCGGAGGCTGCTCCCGTCGTGAGCGGGAGCCACCTCGACAGCGTTCCTGAGGGCGGGATCTTCGACGGACCGCTCGGGGTGTACGCCGCCTTGGAGTCCGTGCGCGCGATGCGGGATGCGGGCGTCGAACCCGCGCGACCGGTCGGCGTCGTCAGCTTCACCGAGGAGGAGGGGGGCACCTTCGGGGAGGGGCTGCTCGGGTCGTCGGTGGCGGCGGGCGAGACGGCCGTCGACGAGGCCCTCGCGTACGAGAGCGACGCCTGCGAGACGCTGGACGAGGCGCTCGACCGGATCGGCTACCGCGGCGACGACGCGATCGACCCCGCGTCGTGGGCGGCGTTCTACGAGCTCCACGTGGAGCAGGACACCGTCTTGGAGGAGGCGGGCGCCGACGCCGGCGTGGTGACGACGATCACGGGGATCACGCACTGCGAGGTGACGGTCGAGGGCGAGGCGAACCACGCCGGCGCGACCGCGATGGGCGACCGGACCGACGCGCTCGCGGCCGCGAGCGAGTTCGTCCTCGACGTGGAGGCGGCCGCGAACGACGTCGTCGACGAGTCGAGCGTCTCCGCGGTCGGCACCGTCGGGTCGCTCTCCGTCTCGCCGAACGCGACGAACGTTGTTCCGGGCCACGTCGAGGCCGGCGTCGACGTGCGCGACGTCGAGACCGAATCGATGGACGCGATCGTCTCGGCCGCGCGCGAGTCGCTCGCCCGACTGGAGCGCGAACGGGGGGTCGAGACGTCGTTCGACCGCCCCTTCGACGTGGCGCCGACGCCGATGAGCGAGCGCCTCCGAGAGGCCGCCCACGCCGCCGCGGCGGACGCCGAACGGGACGCGCTCGACCTCCACTCCGGCGCGGCACACGACGCGATGCGCGTGGCCCGCGTCACCGACGCCTCCCTCCTCTTCGCGCCCTCGCGGGACGGGATCTCGCACAACCCCCGCGAGTGGACCGACTGGGAGGACTGCGCGGCCGCGACCGAGGTGCTGGCGGGGGCGCTGACGCGGGTCACGGGCGACGAGGCGTAGCGGGGCGACTCGGGGTCGGATCGGACGACCGGACGTCACAACCGTTTTGGCGGTCGGCTGCGAGCGGTTAGCGTGAGACGTCCACTCGCGTCGCCGCCGTCGCGCTCGGCGTCGTCGCCGCCGCCGTTGGCACGATCGTCGAAACGACGGGCGTCCTCGGCGGCTGGCCCGACCTGGGTGGCTACCCCGCGACGCTCGTCGTCGGGCGGGCGCTGCTCGTTGTCGCCGTGGGGGCGCTGCTGTACGGGTCGTACCTCCTCGCGGTCGGCGTCCTGATGCGGTCGGCGAACAAGCGGCGCACGTACAACACGCGCAACCTCCTGCGACTCGTCTTCGGCTTCGTGGGGACGATCGCGACGCTCGCGGTGCTGACCGAGAACTGGCTCGGACTCCTGTTCTCGCTCGGGGTCATCGGCTTCGCGGTCACGTTCGCGCTCCAACAGCCCCTCTTGTCGCTGATCGCGTGGGTGTACATCACCGTGAAACAACCGTACGGCGTCGGCGACCGCGTCCGGATCGACGACGCGAAGGGAGACGTGATCGGCGTCGACTTCCTCGTGACGACGCTGTGGGAGATCAACGGCGAGCTCGTCACGACGAACCAGCCGTCGGGACGCGTGGTGACGGTGCCCAACAGCGTCGTGCTCTCCTCGAACGTCGTCAACTTCGGCGGGGGCGGCTCCCCCTACGTGTGGAACGAGGTCGGGGTCCAGGTCGCCTACAAGACCGATCTCGACTTCTCGCGCGAGGTCATGGCCGAGGAGGCGAGCGACCTGATCGGCGACGAGATGGCCGCCGGAATCGCGGCGTACCGGGAGGCGCTCGCCGAGACGCCCGTGGAGCTAGAGGTCCACAATCGTCCGACGGTGAACGTGACGCAGGGCGAGTCGTGGATGGAGCTTCGCGTTCGGTACCTCACGCATCCGCGTCGCGGGCAGCGCGTGAAGAACCGGCTGTACGAGCGGATCCTCGACCGTTTCAACGACGCGCCCGGTCGCGTGGCGTTCCCGGTGAGCCGAAATCGCTAGCGCGGAGGCGATCGAGCCGCCGCCGGACGGAGGTCGGTCGCCGTTCCGTCATGATTTATATACTGTAACTATTCGGTCGTCATCCGGCCGCCGATCCCGACGAAGATGCGATAATACGGAAACGGGCGGTATCGGGCCTATATGGGCCGTTAAATGAGGTGTGTGGTAACTTTAAACACGTCACATTTATATACTCTGATGACTTACTATTGGTTAACGAATCGGCGAGCCCGGCACCAGTATTTCGGTCGGGAGTTCGATCGGAGAGAACCCATGACAGAAACACGTACGCGCGACTACGGCGGGGAGACGGAGCGAGAACGAACGAATCGAAGCGGAACGACCGAGACGGAATCCGAGGAAACGGAGTCGACGACGGCGGAGCGGACCACGACCTGCCCCGAGTGTAGCGGGAGCCTCATCACCGACACGGAGCACGGCGAGACGGTGTGCGACGACTGCGGGCTCGTCGTCGAACAGGACTCGGTGGACCGCGGGCCGGAGTGGCGCGCGTTCAACTCCGGCGAGCGGGACAGCAAGTCGCGCGTCGGCGCCCCGACGACGAACATGATGCACGACAAGGGGCTCTCGACGAACATCGGCTGGCAGGACAAAGACGCCTACGGCAAGTCGCTGTCGAGCCGGCAGCGCCAGAAGATGCAGCGGCTCCGCACCTGGAACGAGCGGTTCCGCACCCGCGACTCGAAGGAACGCAACCTGAAGCAGGCGCTCGGCGAGATCGACCGCATGGCCTCGGCGCTCGGCCTCCCGGACAACGTCCGCGAGACCGCCTCGGTCATCTACCGCCGCGCGCTGAGCGAGAACCTCCTGCCCGGCCGCTCCATCGAGGGTGTCGCGACCGCGTCGCTGTACGCGGCCGCCCGGCAGGTGGGGAACCCCCGGAGCCTCGACGAGTTCACCGCCGTCTCCCGCGTCGAGAAGATGGAGCTCACCCGGACGTACCGCTACGTCATCCGCGAGCTCGGGCTTCGCGTCCAGCCTGCGGACCCCGGGAGCTACGTCCCGCGGTTCGTCTCGCGGCTGGAGCTCTCCGAGGAGACCCAGCGGCTGGCCCGCGAGCTCCTCGACGGCGCGAAAGAGTCCGGCATCACGAGCGGGAAGTCCCCGGTCGGGCTCGCCGCGTCCGCAGTGTACGCGGCCGCACTCCTCTCGAACGAGAAGGTGACCCAGAGCGAGGTGTCCGACGTGGCCGACATCAGCGAGGTCACCATCCGGAACCGGTACAAGGAGCTCCTCGAAGCGAGCGAGGGGCTGGCGGCCTAACACCGCCGTTCGATCCGTTCTCTCCCTGTCATTTTCTTCCCGCGTTCGAGCGCGTTTGAATAGCCCTCGCCACGTACGCTTTTAACCCGGCCGCGTGTACGGCAGGCCATGGTGGATGCGTTCGTCAGACTGGTCTGTCCGGAGTGTACGAAGGAATGGCAGGACAACCCCGCTGATCTCCAGAGCCTCCGCTCGAACTTCAGCTGCCCCGAGTGTCACGCGACCCGCCGGCTGACGGAGTTCATGCGGACCGAGCGCGACCTCGAGGCGGTCAAGCAGTTCCAGTAAGTCGCACGCGACCTTCGAAACCGAGTCAGCTCCGCGGCGGGACGGCTCTCCGTCTCGGGCCCCCTCAGCGGGCGCGTGCGAACGAATCCTTCCCGATCGATAACCCGAAAAGACCCGTCTACGCCTCGTATCCGGTAAATACGCAAAGTTGCATGGTAACGTGACTCAAGATAATAATATAAACCTCCGGTAGCAAAGGGCTGTTACTCATGAAGAAGCAGGAGCTCATCCATCTTCACGGCCTTCTCGCGGAGGTACGAAAACAGTGCGAATTCTGGAACGAGGATATTGACCTCGAAGCCTACGAAGAACTTGGCGTCAAGCCGACATCGATTCACAAGTCGAAGACCGACCACAAAGCGGCCGTTTTTAAGCTGACCGAGGGAATCACGGAGCCGATGGAGGAGTCCGAATCGGAGCCGCTGGCCCCGACCGCAGACTGAAATTTCGTCCCGCTTCCTGTCCTTCCCCGCTCGCCGAGCGGTAGCCGTACTCGCGGGCTCGTCTCCCGCGCAGTCGACGCTCGCGTAGTCGGCACTCGCTCAGTCGGTAGTCGCCCAGTCGGTAGTCGACCCGGTGGATCTCTCGGCCCGCGCGAGCGACGTCCACACCAAGGGCTGTCCGACTCGCTCCGGTCCACGGTCTCGCTCGGGGTCGCCGGCGCGTTACGGCCCGTCGTCGGGTAGCGACTCCGACTCGTCGTCCCCCTCGTCGTCCGTTTCGAACTCCTCGACGTCGAGTACCTTCAGGGGGATGTTCCGGAGGCGCTGGCCGATCTCCTTGCGCGCGACCCGGCTGGCGTGTTCGGCGCGTTCGACGTTGAACACGTCCATGCGGAGTTCGAGCGCGACGAGCGCCTCGTCGGCGGCGACGAAGGCCGGCGGCAGCTCCTCGCCGGCGGGAGACGTGCGGCTCCCGGTCTCTATCTCGACGTAGCTGAGGTCCGGATTCAGCATCTCGCCGGTCTTCGAGATCGCGATCCGGACGGCTTCGTCCGCGGTCCCGACGTCGTACACCGGGACGGCGGCCTCCACGACGACTCGGCAGTCCATCACGGTGACGTGTACCACACGCGCGAGTATGAAACTTCGGCCGACAGGTCGAAACGTCGAAACGACGACCGCGCGCGAGCGTCCCGACTCACTCGCCGCCCGCCCGGAGGTAGTAGAACACGTACGTCTGGGCGTATCCGGCGTATTCGCCGCCGAAGCGCTCGCGGATCGCCCGCGACGTCTCGACGTAGCCGCCGCGCTCGCAGTCGGGGTAGTACTCCTCGATCGTCGTCCGGATCCAGGTGTCGAGCGGCACCGCCTCGAGGAAGCCGAGCGAGAACAGCAGCACGCAGTCGGCGACCTTGTCCCCGACGCCGACGAACCGGGTCAGCGATTCGCGCGCCTCCTCGTACGGGAGCTCCGCCGCCGCCAGCGGGTCCGCCTCGCCGGACGACACCATCTCGGCCGTCCGCTGCACGTAGGGCGCGCGGTAGCCCAGCGAGAGGTCGCGAAGCTCCGCCTCCGTCCGGGCGGCGAGCTGCTTCGGCGTCGGGAACGCGTGGTACGCCGCTCCGTCGAGTTCGACGACGTCGCCGTACGTCTCCCGGAGGCGGCGCTGCATCCCGTGGATCCGCGCGACGCGCATCTGCGCCGAGCAGATGAAGGAGATCAGACACGGAAACGCCGGATCGCGAGTGAGCCGCATTCCCTCGTACGCGTCGTACGCTCGTTCGAGCAGGGGGAGGTCGGGGGTCGCGTCGAGGATCGCGTCCAGGTCGTCGTCGAGCCGGAACAGGTGTTTGAGGAGCGGGACGGCGTCGATCGCCGACTCCCAGTGGAGCCTCCCGTCGTGGACCCCGCCCTCGTGTCTGACCCGCAGCGGGACGCGCTCGTCGACGACGCCGGGGATCGGGGAGACGACCGTCTCGTACCAGTCGTCGCCGCCGTGGGCGTGGAGGTCCGCGTACGTCTCGCCGTCCGCGCGGTTCCAGAGGTAGCTCTGACCGCTCTCGACGGTCGCCTGCAGATCGAACGGCCCGTCCAGGTCCGCGATATCTATCGCGCCTCGTTCCATTACCGATCTGAGAGGGTCGCAGCCGTATTCGGATTTCGGTACCGGCGGTGGCCAGCGACGTCGCGTCCGAGACGTCGGGACCGATCGGCGGCAACTCCCACGGGCGAAGCGGGGTTTTTGACCGGTCGCCACGTAGCGGGTGTATGCCGACGTACCGCCGGACGACCCGCGTGCCCGCCCCCATCGACGAAGTGTGGGCGTTTCACTCCACGATCGACGGCCTCCGCGCACTCACACCGGACTGGATGAACCTCCGGATCGCCGGCGTCGAGGGGCCGGACGGGGAGCCGGACCCGGCGGTGCTCGTCGAGGGATCGCGGATACGGATGTCGATGCGACCGTTCGGCGTCGGGCCCCGACAGCGGTGGGTCTCCCGAATCGTCGAGCGGAAGCCCGACGGCGACACCCCGGTCAAGGAGAGCGCGCGCTTCGTCGACGACATGGTCGGCGGCCCGTTCCGTCGGTGGGAACACACCCACGCCTTCTACGCCGACGGCGAGGAGACCCTCCTCGTCGACAGCGTCTCGTACCGGCTCCCGCTCGGCCCGCTCGGCGACGTCGCCGGCCCCCTCGCGAAGGTCGGGTTCGAGGGGATGTTCCGCGACCGACACCGGCGGACGATCGAGCGGTTCGAGGCGTAACGGTCGTTGAAGCGGGCGGTTCGCCGGTTCAGGCGGGAGCGGCCGCCGTCTCCGCTCCGAAGGTGAGTTCGAACACCGCACCGCCGTCGTTTCGGACCTCGAGCACCCAGCCGTGGGCGTCCGCGATCCGGTCGACGATCGCGAGCCCGAGCCCCGAGCTCCCGGCGGTCGAGAACCCCGAGTCGAACAGCGAGTCGCGCGCGTCGGGCGGTACCCCCGGTCCGTCGTCAGCGACGTACAGCCCACGCGCGCCCGAGCCATCGCCGTCGGTTCCCACTTCGATGTTGACATCGGGCCCGCCGTGGTCGACGGCGTTCCGGAAGAGGTTCTCGAACAGCTGCCGCAAACGCTCCGGATCGGCTTCCACGTGACCGACGTCGTCCCCGACCGTCAGCGTCGCCTTCGGCGCCCGCACGCAGTCCCAAGCGCTCTCGGCGAGCGACGCCACCGGGACGGACTCCGTCTCGTCGATCGCGTCGCCGCGCTTCGCCAGCATGAGGAGGTCCTCGATGAGCGTCTCCATCCGGTGTACCGCGCGTTCCATCGCCTCGTACTCCGCGCGCGCGACGTCGTCCTCGACGAGGTCGAGGTACCCGGAGAGGACGTTGAGGGGGTTCCGGAGGTCGTGAGAGACGACCGCGCTGAACTGCTCGAGCCGTTCCGTCTGGCGACGGAGTTCGAGCCGGCGTTCGTTCCGCGCGAGGGTGTGCGCGATCAGGTCGCCGAAGGTGCGGTACGCGGCGACTTCGTCCTCGGTCCACGCTCGCGGTTCATCGGTCTCTAACGCGAGGACGCCGATGAGCTCCCAGTCGCTGACGAGCGGGACGTGAACCGTCGCCGGCGGGGCTCCGTCCCCGGCACCCGGAACCGAACCGGCGTTCGCGCCCGGGGGCGATCCCGTGTCCGACAGCGGACCTTCGTCGGTCGGGGTCGCGTCCCCGGATTTACCGGCGGAGATCGGTGGACGGACGACGTTCTCGAACGTGGACAGCGCCTCGGGACCCGGAAACTCCGCGTACGATTTCGAGCCGGGGTCGCAGTTCCCCGAGGACCAGTGATACGCCGGCTCGAACGCGTCTCCAGCGTCCAAGTAACAGATGATTCGGTCCACCTCGACCTGCCGGCCGACCTGCTCCATCGTCCAGACGATTTTCGTCTCGACCTCGTCCGACCGAGTGCTCATCAGCGTGGTACCGGCGTCCAGCAGCGCCTCCCGAAGCCGTACGACGTCGTCAGCGCCGAGTCGCGTCAGCGCGGGTTCGATCGCGTCCCGGAGGCGCTCGACGAGTGAGTCGGTGCAACTCCCGTCAGTTTCCGCTCGCTCGTTCGGATCGACGCGGACGACGTCGTCCGCGCCCGCGTCTATGACAGTGCGGGTCAGTTCGACTCCCGGCTCCTCCACGGCGACTATCACCGGCACGCTCTCGGGGGTCGCCGCGAGGCGTCTCCGAACGTCTCCCGACGCGAGGGCATCGGCCGTGGTGACTATCCCGCAGGCGTCGGCGAGCGGCGACCGCTCCTCCTCCGCGGCTGGCGCTAGCGCCGCCGGGGCGGCCACCCCGTACTCCGGCGTCCGGGGGGCGCTCCACGCGTCCGCGACCGCTTCGCGGACGCGGCGGCGGACGTTCGTGTCGTCACCGACGTAGACGACGGCGGAACGACGAGGCATACAGATAGGTCCGGCCGATAACATTTCAACGTTAACGCCCGAATATCGGCCGTGAGAACGTTAGCTCGCCGTCCCCGTCGACGTCAGCGCGATCCCAGCGAGGACGACGGCGCCCCCTACCAGCGTGATCGGAGTCGGAACCTCGGCGAGAAGGACCAACGCGAGCACGGTCGCGCCGACCGGTTCGCCCAGCAGCGACACGGACGCAACGCTCGACTCGACGTGCGCGAGCGCCCAGTTGAGCACGGTGTGACCGAGCAGTCCCGGGCCCAGTGCGAGCCCCGCGAAGAGCGCCCACTCACGGGGTGGATACCCGCCGAGCGGATGCCCCTTTGCTAGCACGACCGCGAAGAGCGCCACGGTACAGACGCCGTAGACGACGACCACGTACGGGACGAGCGAGACGCGCTGCCGGAGCGAGCGACCGGCGAGGACGTAGCCGGCGGCCGTCACCGCGCCGAACAGCGCCAATCCGTTCCCGTAGAGCGGTCGCGGACCGACGAGCACTCCGCCGAGGAGGTCGCCGACGGACATCGCGACCATCCCCGCGACCGCGACAGCGATGCCGAGGGCCATTCGGCGCGTCACGCGCTCTCGGAGGAGCAGCCACGCGCCGAGCGCGACGAACACCGGCTGCGCCTGGACGAGCGTGACGCTCGCCGCGACACTCGTCCATTCCAAGCTCTCGAACCAAGCGGCGAAGTGGAGCGCGAGCGCGACCCCCGACAGCGTCGCGAACGCGAGATCGCGGCGGCCGATTCGGACGAACTCGGTCCGATACCGCCAGATCGCGGCCGGAAGGAGCGGTAGCGTCGTGAACAGGACGCGGTAGAACGCGGCCACCGAACTCGGCGCCGCGCTGAGCCTGACGAGAATCGCCCCGGCGCTCACGGCGACGACCGCGGTCGCGAGGGCGGCCGTCGGTGGGACGCGAGGGTCGGCGGACATCGTCGTCGGTCGTTTCGCCCCCCGTCGCTTACGGGTTTCGGGACGAGTCGTCGCCTTCGGTAACGTGCCGACGGAGATTTGCGACTCCGGTTCGAACGGCGACGCATGTGCGCTGACACGTTCGGCGTGGGGATCCACCTCACCGATACGGAACTCCAGTTCGTCGTTCACGTCCCGTCGGACGTCGACTCCGGGTGGACCGACCCCGAGGCGTTCCAATCGTTGGTCGCAGAGACCGTCTGGGACCTGCTCGATCAGCAGGTCGTTCTCGGGACCATCGCCGAACGGTTCGAGGCAGAGACGACCGTCACGCTGGGGACCGTCACGCTCGAATCGGACGGTACCGTCGTGTCACACGAGCTCAACCCCCCGACTTCAACGCCGGAGGACGAGACGGAGTGAATCGGACGGGACGAACGCGTCCACCGGTCAGTCGTCGCCGACCGTCCCCGGTCCGCCGTCCGGATCCGTCTCGTCCGCCGACGCCGCGAGGACGGCCCCGACGACCCACATCCGATCTCGATCGTACGCGGTGAGATCGTACCGCGTCGAGCCGACGGTCTCCCCCCACGTGTCGAGCACACCGAGCCGCACGAGCCCCGACAGCGTCGCGCCGAGCGTCCGCGGCGTCGTCTCCGGGTCGGAGAGGGCGGCGTGGACCTGCCGCGACTGGGGGTAATTCCGCGTACAGCGCTCCACCCCCTCGCGCGCCTCTGCCCAGTGGCGGCGCACGTACCCGAACGTCGTCGGGTCGTCACGGTGCAGTCGGTCCAGGGCTCCCGCGACGGGATGGTCAACGCTTCCCACGTCGCCGGTCGGATCGAACAGCGACCGGACGTCCGCGGCCACTTCGGGACGATACGAACACCCGACAACGACGTCGTCGACGCCGGACAGCCCGCGCAACCCCGTTACGAACGACCGAGCCGCAGCGACTCCTCTGTCGGTCACCACCGGAACGATGTCGTCAACGACGATCGAGGGCACTTCCCCCTCGGAATCGGCGACGTACGTCGAAACGGCGTCGACCACGCGATCGAGCTCGGTGGACGCGTCAAGCATCGTGTACGCGAGCCGCCGTCCCGGAACGACCTGTGTCGTCGCCGTCGATCCCCGGGTGGTGTCGCTCGCGGAGACGATCGCCTCGCTGGAGGGCCCCGACCCGGGCGAGTCGCGCCACCCGCGTCGCCACTCCTCGATTCCGGTTCCGAACAGCACGGAGATCACTCGTTCCGACGGCACATCGTCACGAACCGGTGGCTGCCCCGTCGCGGACAGTCGCACCGTGACATCGTGATCAGGGTCCGTCGGAACGGCCATGTGTGACGTTAGCTTCAGCGACAAAATTCATAAACTTATGGGTAGACATCTCAATATTGAAATTCGGCTGCTTCGCGGCGATCGGTGACGTAAACTGGTCGCACCGCGGTTGCCGGGGTCGTACCACGGTCAACTCTGCCGACCGCTCGCGCTACGCGTCTCCAAAAAAATCGTGTGGGGCAATCGCCCCTA